>JAITIZ010000076.1 GCA_031279215.1 Planctomycetaceae bacterium | reverse complement strand
AAATAAATAATACAAAAATAAAAAACTCCTTTGATTACAATTGTATGTGCAAGCGAACTTGGCGCGCCGAATGACAATAAAAACACTCTTGCGCGCGCCAATTTCGCTTGCACTTGACCTTTGAGTTATTATTATTTTGAATTATATTTCAATAATTTTGTCATTTAAATAGTTTGAATTATTCTTAGTCTTTTTTATTTTTAATTATCAATGATTGCTTCTGTCGGTTTAATTTCTGTTTGTCTCAGTTTTTTTAACCGGTCATTTTCTGCAATATGTTTTTTTATATCTTCCACTGCTAAATCAATATCCTCAATAACTTCTTGTGATATTGATGATGTGGATTTTAATTTTTCCAGCGATTCAAGTGTTTTTTTATCTCCCAATTTTCCTAATAAATAATAGACCATAAAACGATATTTTGGGGATTTAATTGATCGTCGATCAGAGTTAAGGGAATTTGATTCTAACACTATTTGTTCTTTTAATGTTACTTGTTTTTTATCAGCACATAATTTTAACAAATCAGAAACAAGACTTCTTCCATTTACTGCTTCGATAATCTGCATCGCATAGCTTTTCGCTTGTAAATCATCTGATTGCAAGAGTTTTCGTAGCGAATCTATTTCTGTCGAAACGATTCTTTCGGGGGACCATACAGAATCACGAAATAACTTTTCTGATTCTTTATCATAGTAAGTTATATAATAATCATTAATTGTATCATAAATAAAATCGCGGAAATCTTTCGAGAAAAATTCGCTGCTTTCAAAGTTTACTTCAATTGACTTCCCTAAACGATCAATCAATGTCGTACGTCCATTTACAGATGTAACAAGTTCACGACATTCTGTTGTCATCTCTTTGAACTGTTTTTGTAATTTCATTATTTCTTGTTTCTGAAATTTATCAAATTCATCATATTCCTTACAAAACGTAAACCATTTATTAGGAAGAACAACCCGTGCAGGACGTAGCTCATCAGGCAAAAATTTGGGACAGAGTAAACAAAATCCTCCTGAATGATTAAGTATTTGAGGGAATTCTTTATTCCTCACGTCTGTTTGAAAATCATCTTTTTGAACAGTAATAGAAGTTTCTTTGGATTGTTCATTATTACATAAATCTATAATTCGTTTTGCTAGAAAATCTTCAAGTTTTAAATTAATTTTTCCCTCTTTTAGAAAAAATATCATTGTTGCATATCCCCAATCTCTTGCATTGCAAACAATTAGTATTTTAATTCTGTCCAATCCAATAAGAGTGAATGAAGTATCAACTTGAATATCAATTGGAACGTAAACCTTTTGAGACGATTGAAACGTTTGTTCTAATTGATACAATCGTGTATTTTTTACAATAAAAGGAATATCTGGAACAATATTTTCACTGAGACATTTTTTGATTCTTTTTTGTATATCAACAAATAAATAGGAATTAGCATCCATCGGATAGATGGTGTTGTTGAGAGGAATTGTAGAAAAAAAAGTAATTTCTTCGGGAAATTTCTTTATTTCAGAAATAGGAATAAATGTAGTATTTTTTTGATCTTCAAAGTTTAAAGATCGAAAAACCACTTCCTGTGAAAAAGCCACATTGTGAAACCACACAGAAAAAATTATTGAAAAAAATAATATTCCCCAAAAGGGTTGACCTATAATAAACATTAGTGTTTTCATTGTAATTAGGATAAAAAAGTGAATTTAGTTGAGTTTATTCATAATTTGGTATCTCTATCGGATAGGTATTATTCTCATTCTTATCTGGAATTTTATGATCAGTTGTCCATGGATAAGATACAGGAACACTAGGTACACATTCATCACATTGATGATTACCATCTTGTGTATTAGGTTTAGTGACAGCTCTTAATATTTCGATCGGATGATCTTCCGCTTTTCCTTCTCCACCCATCCACCATTTGTTTTGAAATCGGCAACATGCTTCCCAATAGTTAAAACCACCAGCAGCCCAATAACCCAAAACATGAGGATTGTGATTGGTTTGAGAGCATTTTTCATGGTTGGTAGATGATTTGCTTGCCAATCCCAACCAAGACCTATGTCTTGCATAAACATACCATATCTCAGCTGAATCATCTCCTAACAATTCAATTACTTTTTTCATAAATGTACAAAGCGAAATACAATCCGATTTAGTTGGTTTATCAATAATATCCCAAGGAGTATCAATACAATTGGCAGATAAAACAAAACGATTTGATGAAACAGCATCTGCTCCAATTTTCTCACCGATCTCTTTGAGAGATTCGGATCCACCAGCTGTCTTGCACGCATACTGGATATGTTTTTTCGTAAATTCACTTACTTTACATTTATATTTGCCCCATGTAACATAGATTATATGAGATGTCCTTGCAATGTCTATCCAATCAGTACCTCCATTTACCCAATACGCCCATGAAAGTGTAGGCGACATAATTGTTACCTTATTCGGCGATAAAAGTGAAAAAATACCTGAGTGATTACTTTTACAGTCGATTTCTATCACATTATCGGTCAAGTGCAAGCGAACTTGGCGCGCCGAATGACAATAAAAACACTCTTGCGCGCGCCAATTTCGCTTGCACTTGACCAATTAAACGTAAAATGACGGCTACAAGAAGTATACTATTGTGGTATAGTTACAGTATTGCCATCGTTAATGTGAGATAATTTGTACAAAATATGATTGGCGGTTGTTACCGAAATGGGAACAACTGTTCCGTCCCCGAGAGCAAAATTACAGATTCCTGGGTGATAACTTCCAAAAGAAACACGATTCCGATAACTCCCCCAAATGGTATCTCCGCTTGGAATATCATCAATGGGACGCCAAATTCCAAAAACACCAGCTCCACTATTGGCCGCATTGGCAACGTTATCTTGATGAACAACTATTGGACGAATATTTCCAAAAGTCTGTGTTGCGTCACTTGCGGTCAAATAACTGCAATCTAGTGATTTTGAATTATCGGAAGATGTTGCTTCGCAAGTGTTTAACTTTTCCAAAGGAATATGTTTTTCACCAGCTAGAAACTGATTGGAAGAACCATCTTCCCATCGAGACATTGTTGCTGTCAACTCCCAATTATAGTTTCCCGACACCCATTGCCCATCGGCACGAAAAAGAGGACTTTTATTATTTGTTGCCAATGCGTGCGGAATAACAGCGGTCTCTGTATTATCGTTCCGAAAATATTTCCACCACATTTCACCGCCGCTTGGGTAAACATGGACAAACGGAATCGCATAATCTCCGCGAGGTCCGCCGGTAGCCGCATCATTCAAACCGGAAGATTGTTGAGGAACATAAGCACCACCGGAATGACGTGACGGACAAATCATTACGGAAACAGAACCGAATCCTTTACGAATAGATTCATTCATCGGAGCAGTTGCTGAGGCACTGTCATTGTGCCACCAAGCGTTGTCAAATGTTTCAACCAACATTTTATTTCTTGTTGTACAGTAATCATAGAGTGGTTGTTGCTCTATAAATGGAAAAAGGTGTACCCAAACCGACGGAGAACGTCGGTATTCTGCACCGGTATTATTAACACCGATAATACTGATCGGCGGTAACGCGGTTCGAGTGTCATGAAAGTTGTGAACAGCAATCCCGATTTGTTTCAGATGATTGGTACACATCGCACGCCTAGCGGCTTCACGCGCGGCTTGAACGGCAGGTAACAGTAACGCGATTAACATACCGATAATCGCAATAACCACAAGAAGCTCAACAAGGGTAAATCCGAAACGTAATGTCATTTTCATAGTTTTTCTCCTTAAACGAAGAGATTAAAGTTTTACAGATTATATAACAAATAATCTGTTTTGTTGCAAAATGGGGAAAACGTAACGCCGAGAAACGGCAACAGAAATATCGCTCTTAGATTAGGAGCGACACGCTAACAATTTAGGTTCCTTCCCACCAACCAAAGTGGTGCATTACATATCAAAATGTTATGCTGAATTATACCTGCCAATGTGACACGACGCTCCCTTGACGGGAGACACGCAACTTACACATTGGCAGTAATTTTCTACCCGGGAAATCCGGTTGGTTGGTAGAAAAAATACTTATCGTCAAATGACGACTTGTTATTTGTTGACGTACTCGATTTTTTAACACCCGAACAAAAATTCGGGCAATTTATTTTTCAAAAAGTAATTTGGTCTCCAAATGTTGAAATCAAAAACTAAAATTAAATATGATTTTCAAATTTTATACAATAAATTAAAATATGTCAAGCCCCATAAATAGATTTTTTCTATTTTCTTCCGGGCGGAAATCACAATACCAAAATCAACAGTTACAATTTTATCTCAGGTGATAACGCCGGCGCAGAACCCATTCGACAGTTAGTAAAACAACAAAAATCGCCCAAAAAGAAAACGGCGGAGCCAGAGGAATTTGTTCAATTACTTTTCGTTTCGTTATATCACGATTCAACTGGTCAATCAAAAAGTCGGCAGTGGTAATGTGTGAATAACGTCCGCCCGAAATATCAGCAATTTTTGTCATCAATTCCTCGTTCAAATCCAATCGGTCAAATTCCATGTTGGGACGCCCTACATCAATAATCATTTTTTCAAGAGCATTCAGAACAAGTCCATCAATTTTAGCCGTAACTTTAATTTCCTGTTGTCCAATTGTTTTCGGTTCATAAATTCCAGTGTATTTTCCCGGTGTTCCCTGAACAATTTCAAGTTTAACTTCATCCTGTTTACCATCAGACCGAATAATCGTACCGGAAACAGAGGCTTTTTCCGTACCTTCGCCGTCGGTATTTTTTACGGTTGCGGATATTGTTACGGTTTCTTCCGGTTCGTAATACGCTTTATCAACAGACGCCGAAACTCCCGCTTCACGAACAACCATTCCTTCACGGCCAGCAACATAACGAATTAATTGTCCCCAAAATTGCATAAACGGTGTGTCCTCATTCATTGCACGCGGTCCTTGTTGCCAACGCCGTGTGGTGTCGGCAGTGAATACAACCGTACGTCCTTGATCCACCGGTTGAGCAGCTAAAACCGGCATCTCCATTTCACCACCGCCAGGAGCAGGAACACGAACCGCCGGACATGTTGCAAAAATTGTTGCCGCCGGATTCGACGTTTGAATACGTGTACAACCTGCCAATAACGGTAATCCTGCTTGGGATTCCGTGTTGAGTGTTGATGGAAAAAAACCGGAAATGTTCGCAAAAATATTACTCGTAACACCATCCGGTGTTAGTTTCGGCAAAAATTCTTCGGAAAATTGACCGATTTCCCTGTTGCCCACAATGACCGGTAACACCTTACCAATGGGTGTTCCGCCGTAACCTCCAGGACCAAGCGAATGATAACCGCCAAGCATGATCAGACCAGCTCCGCTACGAATCCGTTTCACAAACATTTCCTGAATTTCCGTTTTAAAATAAGAACTATCAATATCTCCAATAATAAATACGTCAAATGAATCAATTATTTCCTGATCGTTTGGAAGTCCCTTTAATTTGAATCCCTCAATATTCGTTTGTTGTTCAAAAATATTCGGTTTGATTTGAACCATGGCGCAAAACTCAATATCAGGGTCTTTAGCAAGATAACGTTGCGAAATTGCTCCGTATTCAGGACGCAATGTTCCTTCAAGATAAAAAACACGCATCCCCGGTTCAACAACCAAGGCAGCCGTTTGACGTTCATTATTTTCCCGAATCGCTTCATCACCAAGCGGTTCCGTTCTTACAATATAAAGTGTTCGTCCGACCTTTTCCGGCTTAAACTCAAATACAACATCTTGTTGCCCTTCAATCGCATCCAGCATCAATTCCTGTTCACCAATTTTACGCCGGTGATTTACTGTTGCGGAATTGGGCGGCTGAACCGTTTCGTTTATTTCCGGCGTTTCTGTTTTTTTACCGCGTGCGGGTTCGGCGGCATACGTTGTGTCTTCTTCGAGAATTATTTTAACGGTTCTGCCTTCAAGCCCAACAGCGTCAATTCCGGCAGTAATACGGGCTTTATTGTTGTACGTTAAACGTTCCGGTACACGAATATCACTCGCTTGAACATCTTTAAACGAAGAACTGCTTTTTAAGCCGGTTCCAACTCCAATGGAATAAACCGGAATCCCAAGTTTTTGCGCATCAGAAACAGGATTACGTGCAGTATTGTTTTGACCGTCCGAAAAAAGAAATAACGCTTCAATTTCTTTTGCCGGAATTTTTTTCTTGCCGTCCATAATAGAATTTGCAGCATTTATTCCGGCGGAAAGTGATGTTGACGTTCCTTCGGCTTTGAGAGTTGGAGCCAACGCAAGTTCCGGTAATTTGACCGCTTGATCGGAAAACTCAAGAAGATGGAGTAAAAAATCTTTTTCAAGTTTTGCCGACCATGTTTTAATTTTACCTTTGACCTGATCAACACGAATCTGAACTTGTACTTGCCCGTCCTGGTTGACCGCAACATCCGCACCGTCGGAAATTCCCATCGACGCCGAAGTATCCACCGCAAATACAATTGATTTCCGTTGCACTTGCTCTTTCGTATATTGAAGCATTGGCCGAAAGAGAAGAAAAACAATTGCGGCAATAGAAATATAGCGCAATAATAACAACGTTGCAAACCGGCGCAACGTTAATGTTGTAAACGTCCGCCAATAGAAAAAAGTAGTGATTCCCCACGCAACAAAGAGGAACACAAATAATTGGGTCAACGTATAACCCTGAGCAAAAACAAGTTCTGACACGGAATAATAAAACTCTTTCTCCAGTGTTCGTAAACATCCGGCTCAATTTAAAAATATTAGTAAAACGTTAAATTTAGTAAAACGTTAAATTGTCAACGTTGGAACTTCATTTGTTGTAACAAATTTTTCGTCGGTAAAACGCATAATTTCGGCGGCTTGAAACGCTGTTTTGTTATTGACGTCAAGTAATGTTACTGAAACGACGAGTAAAAAATTGCCGCAAGTATTACATTCGGAATACGTAACATTTATTGCGTTTGGTACACCTTTGACCGGTTTAGCTTCCGCTGCAATTTCGTCGCGAATTTCACAGAGCAGTCCGAAAACTTCCGAACGGTTTGTTGCGTGTTCGGTTTTCAGAAAATCTTCAATTGGGGTAATTTTTTCTATTGCGTAATTGATGGCTTCCATTTCTTCTTGCCGGAATAATTCTAAATCGGCTTCATCGTTTTTCTTGATTTTTCGTTTCGGTGCACGCATTGGAAAAGTAAACTCCAATTTTTGTGACATAAAACGCCGGCACTTTCTGCAATAGGCAAACCACATCAGAACACCGGAAGCCGCAAGCGAACAAAGAGCAAAAACAAAAGCCGAAATAAATTCAATTGCCCAACCCCATTTTCCCATCTTAAATGGTTTATCGTTCTGACGTTTACCTACCCATTCCGACTCTTCAATAAGCGCACGATAAAACTTGATAAAAGACGGTTTGACCGCCCTAATAGCAGCGGCAATTTCATTTCGGTCAAGTTCAATAATATTACCGTCTTCATCGGTAACAATTAGATTAAGCTGCTCAAATTTCTGCTGTATTTGTTGACCGGCACGATAACAATAGACATTATATTCTATATATCTTGCAACAAAAAATAGAGCAAATTGAATAAGGAATATAAAGAAAATAAAACGTTTTTCAGGGAAAAACTGGACAAGACGCTCCGCAATTGCGTAACCCAAACCTGCCAAAAAACCGCAATAAATTACTCCAATCGGAATAACATGATTGACCAACAACATAAGCAAATTAAGATTGAAATAAAAGTCGACGGCATAATTCGCAACGAAAATAATTGATGTTGTCAACAGACCGCCAAGTAAAATAATCGGCAAAAACCAAACACGGTTGATACCCTGCGATTGTGTTTCAAAAATATCTTCACCCATCCTTGCGGTGTTATTCAGGTCATCTCCATAACGTTCAATGTTGTTCCATGAATCGCTCATAGCTGTAAGTAAAAATGTAAGTAAAAATGTAAGTAAAAAGTGAAAAAAGAGTGGGAAATCAATACCTTCACCAATTTTCAGGAAAGTACGGAATCTTGTGTTTCCTTTTTTATGGAGGATTTCCCATAATTACGATTATTAACGATACCGTACTTGCTTTCCATTGTCAAGCATGGGGTTTTATGTTATTGGGTTACCTGCTTTTTTGAATTTTCACCTTTTGTTCTAGGCGTGAGCAGTTACAGATATTTTCATTACATCACCCCGAATGATACGATTTCCCAATCGTTGCAGAATTTCCCGATAGTATGGAATTTACCATCTGGAACCAAGACTTGGCGTGTAGGGCCAATAGGCGGTAGGACGTTTCTTTTTACTACTTCCGAATGAATAAGTTAAACCAACACAAAACGTAATATTATTCTGCGTTTTTGTAATTCCAGACGAAAAAACAATATTGTCCAGCAGATCCGCCTGAATCGCAAGGTTTTCGTTCCACCAATACCGTAACCCAATACCAAACGGCATCGTTACTGTATTTTCATTACGTTTTTTACTGTACGTATCAATAAACGATTCACGGCTGAATCCAAGACCATATTTGAAAAAAGGCCGCCATTTGGCATTGCCGAGCGGATAATAATGAACCGCAACATCAAGTGTTGATAACCGGTTGTTCCGTGTTGTTAATACCGGAACAGGTTTATCGGGATTGGAAGCAGTGTACCAATTTTTGAACTCCTCACGTCCGGCAACCGTTTCCATAATATCAATAGACGCAAAATGAATCCGGCTTTCCAATCCCCAATATTCGTTCAAATTATAACCGAAAATCAATCCGCCGGTTCCGCCTTTTTTCTGGTTAATCAGACCGGAAACTAATCGCGATCCGGAAATCCAACCGCAAAAACCCCCAAAATAATACGGATGATCCAACCAACTTCGATTGAGAAGCGGTTGACCAACTCCACGATGCGGTCCAGACGGTGTACAGAGAGGACTGAGCATTTTCGCTCCAGAAAGTATCGTTTCACCAAGCGGTGATGAAATCCGAATCGGTGTCAATTGTTTCATTGTCCATTGTGATTCCGGTGTTTTTTCGGTATCGGATTTTTTCGTTTTATTGGTATTGGTATCTGTTTCGTTTTCTTCTTCTCTTTCCTGTTCGCGTTGACGTAACATCATTTCCTGAAGAAACAATGTCTGATATAATGAATTGTGTTGATCCGGTATTCCGTTATTGGTTACCTGTTGTTGTCCTGCCTGTCCCGTCATTTCATTGGGATAGTACATTCCCAAGTTGCCTTGTCCGTAATAACCATAATAATCATTAGATGCTGTTGCTAAATTGTTGTAATAAGTATAAGGATTATAAGAATTAGCGTAAAACGGTATCGTATTGGGAGTATAATAACCCAAACTATTAACACCGTTAGGATTTTCACTGTTACTTGAAAAATTTTGGGGAGTTATTTCCTGTGAATACAAATAAGTATAAGGATTATTGAACAAAGGGCTTGCATTGGAGTTTGTTTCAGTGTTAGAATAAGGAATCATTAGTGTATTCGGATAACCCGATACTTGGTTCGGTACCGTATTAACACCAAAACCGTTAAAATTCCCCGGTTGATTGTAAGATATTACCGGAGCGGTTGGTGATTGTAAGGACGAAGCGGCAGACGAGTTGTTTGATGCTGTTGACGGTAAACCATTTTCCCAATCAGATAAAGTCATTTCGTTTCCTGTTACAGAACCGGGATTGTCCCAAACACTTTTATTTTCACTTTCATTTTGATTTTGCGGAACATTTTCTCCGGATACCTGACGTATTTTTGACGATTCAATGGTTACGGATGACGAAACACCGGAAGGAATGGTATCATCAGTGAATCGGGATCGTTTGGTAAATCGATTTTCAGGTTCATGTTGAGGATTATTAAATTGTTTTTCCAACGGGTTTTGAAGTATGATGTTTTGTGAGGAACGACTCCGGTCTGCACCAAAAGAAAAATCAACACAAATGCCGGTAAAAAAAACAAGTACCCCCAAAAAGCAAAGTACCCGGCGCGCAATATTCACCGGAATAGAGCGAAACACGCTTTTTAATAGTACATTTTTGATGCGGTTACGGCGCATTCCAAGTTACGTAAAAACGATTAACAACCGGACTTTCTAAAAAAACAGGGCGAATTATGCGGAATAATTCTTATTATGTCAATAGGAATTATTAACACCACACAACACAGATTAACCATTAACTCATTTATGGCTAAAAAACTTAATTATCTTGGGATCCTTCAGCGTAAGGGGGTGCTCAGTACATCGCAGATTGCCGAAGCTCAGGAAATGGCAAAATCGACCGATATTCGGGTTCGTGAAGCAATTGTCAAGCTTGGTTATGCTAGTAGTGAAGATGTAACCAAAGCAATTGCCGAAGAATACGGCACGGAATACGTTGATTTAAATGGAAAAGTAATTCTTCCGGCTATCGTAGAACTCATTTCAGAATCAATTGCACGCGAAAACACTATTTTACCATATCAAGAAAATGGTAATACGCTTTTAGTGGTTATGAGCGATCCGAATGATATTGAAACTCTTGACAAACTTCGATTCATTCTAAGTCGTCCTATTGAACCGGTTTTAGCACCAAAAGAGATGATTCTGGAAGCGGTGAATAGGTTTTATACTCAAAATATAGGTGAAAGTGCCGACTCATTAATTCAGGAAATGACCGACACGAAAATCGACTTTACTGAAACGATTGGTTTGGGAAATGACATTTCCAGTGTTGCGGACAGTGACGCTCCGATTGTTCGGCTGAGTAATCTGATTATTGAAGAAGCCGTTCAACTTCGCGCTTCGGATATTCACATTGAACCGTTTGAAGATCGTGTTCGTGTTCGGTATCGGATTGACGGAATTTTAATAGAACGCGATACGATTCCGAAACGGTTGCAAGGTTCGGTATTGTCTCGATTCAAAATTCTCGCCCGACTCGATATTGCGGAACGTCGGCGAACACAGGATGGCCGAATTAAACTTTCCATTTTAGATAAAGAATTAGACCTTCGTGTCAGCGTGATTCCAACCAATCACGGTCAATCCGTTGTCATGCGAATTTTAGATAAAGACAATATCCGTGTGAGTTTACAACAACTCGGATTTGCAGAATCCGATTTCAAAAAATTTGGTTCACTGATTCGTCGTCCCAATGGAATTATCCTTGTTACCGGTCCAACCGGTTCCGGAAAAACAACTTCGCTTTACGCCGCCTTAAACGACCTAAATACCCCAACCCGAAAAATTATTACAGCGGAAGACCCCGTCGAATATTATCTTCCCGGTATTAATCAGGTCGAAATTAAACACTCTATCGGTCTTGATTTTGCCCGTGTCATTCGGGCAATGTTGCGGCAGGCACCGAATATTATCCTCGTTGGGGAAATGCGTGATCTCGAAACAGCACAAATGGGAATCCAAGCATCTTTAACTGGACACTTGGTTTTTAGCACGCTTCACACGAACGATGCGCCTGGTGCTATTACACGTCTAATTGATATGGGAGTTCCGCCGTATTTGGTCTCCAGCTCGGTCATCGGTATTATGGCGCAACGTCTTGTCCGAACAATTTGTACAAAGTGTAAAAAACCTTACGTTCCTTCTGAACTTGAACTTCGTGAGGCGGGAATCTCGCTTGAACAGGCAAACAAGGCAACATTTATGAAAGGGCGAGGTTGCGGAAGTTGCAATAAATCCGGTTTTCGCGGGCGAATGGCAATCTTTGAACTTATGATGATGACTCCCAAAATTCGGGAAATGACTTTTAAACAGGCAAGCACGGTCGAAATTCGAAAAGCGGCAAGAGCAGAAGGAATGAGTACGCTCTACGCCGATGGAATCCGAAAAGTTTTGCGCGGTTTAACAACTATCGAAGAGGTAATGCGTGTCGCCCGCGAAGCAGAAGAATAATCGTTGAATAATCGCTTTAGACACAAAATGATCAAAATTCTGAAAATTATGGTTTTTTTCTTGAGTTTTTTCGAGTTCCGGTAAACAATTACGTCGGACAAAGTTGATGGAATTGTTTGTGTTGTGATTATTGGAGTTTCAGAAAAGTTTTGTTTGGTGATTATGATAAACAAAAACATTATTTCAAAAATACTGTTTTTAATTTGTGTTTTGCTTTTCCTGCAAATGATTTTGGCGGAAGATGCAACACAGATAAAGAATATTGTTGCATCCCAAAGCAATGTTTCTGATCAATTACTGTCTCCGCAACAGATTGCCGCAACAGCAATCGAAAATGATTTTCCACCGGCAACAATAAATCAAAATTATTTCAAACGAATCGACGGATTACAAATTGTTGTACCCAAATAACCCAATAACCAATAACAACCCAATGAGTACGATATTAGTTGATAAACTTTTGGAAACAGTATTTGTTCGCGGAGCGAGCGACCTTCATATTGCGGTGGGACAACCGCCGGTGTTACGTTTACATGGCCGGCTTGTTAAACTTGAAACAAAAATTCTTGAACCGGACGATACGGTTTCTTTGATGAAAAGTATTACGCCGGAACGTTGTCAGCAGGAACTTCAGCAAACAGGAAGTACCGATTTTGGTTTTGCGTTTGGTGACAAAGCGCGGTTTCGGGTTTCTGTGTTCAAGCAGCGCGGTAATACCGGAATAGTGTTACGGCAAATTCCGAATAAACTATTGAGCATGGACGATCTGCACACTCCGCCGGTAATGAAAGACCTGATCATGCGTCCGCGCGGTCTTGTTCTTGTTACCGGTCCAACCGGTTCCGGTAAATCAACAACATTGGCGGCTTGTATTGATTATTTGAACGAAAATGTTGACCATCATATTATCACAATAGAAGACCCGATTGAATTTTACCATTATCATAAGAAATCGACGGTTAATCAGCGTGAAGTTGGTGTTGATGTTCCAACTTTTGCCGAAGCGATTCGTCGGGCGTTGCGTCAAGACCCGGACGTGATTCTTGTTGGTGAGTTGCGTGACCTTGAAACAATTGAAGCGGCAATTACCGCAGCAGAAACAGGGCATATCGTTTTCGGTACACTTCACACCTCCAGTGCGGCAGGAACAATTAACCGTATTATTGACGTGTTTCCGACAAACCAGCAAGATCAAATCCGAACACAACTTTCAACATCTATTATCGGCATTTTAGCGCAACAATTATTGCCGCGTATTCAAGGCGGTCGAGTTGCGGCTTATGAAATGCTGGTTGTAACAAGCGCGATTGCCAACCTGATTCGGGAAAACAAAACGTTCCGTATTACATCGTCGATTCAAACCGGTCACAAACTCGGTATGCAATTGTTAGATGACCACCTTTTCAATCTCTGGAAAGATAAAGTAATACCAAAAGAAGATGCGATTATAAAATCGAATTTACCGGATGCGTTGGCGGCAAAAATGTTACGTTGGGAATCCGGCGAAGTCTCCGAAGATGCCGACGACACCGGCGACACCTCCGCTCTCGAAGAGGAAGATAAACCAAAACGTAACCCCAAAATTAAATATGTTTAATAAAATTACTATTTCGATGACCAACTACTTATTTTTTATCCAGAAATTGACACAAATTTGCACGAAAAGAAAAATTAGTGGACATTCGTGAAAATTTGTGGGCAAAAGAGTTTTTAGAAAATGCTTTTATGGATTGATTTTTACCCGCATTTTGGGATGTACGATTTTTACTATTACGATTAACAATTTATTAAAATAAATAATTTACAATTATGGCACTTCGCAGACTGGGACAGGTATTTGTTGATCTTGGATTTATTGATGAAGAGCAACTTGAAATGTTGTTGGAGGAACATCTTCAGCGGCATAATGAGAAGATCGGCGAGACGGCAATGTCGATGGGCTTTATCAATGATGATCAGGTGGCGGTGGCGTTAGCGGAACAACTTGGTTTGCAGGTGATTGGGCTGGGTGATTTGACGATTCCACCGGATGTTCTTGCTCATTTGACCGAGCCGATGGCACAAATTTACAAGGTCATTCCGATTAGTTTCCGAAACGAAATTTTAACTATTGCGATGTGTGAACCGCAGAACATTATGGTTCTGGACGAGTTGCGCAACTTTTTGGGTTACGAAATTCGTGCGGTTGTTACAACGCCGCGTGATATTGATAATGCGTTAACGCGATATTATGCTTCCGATGTTGAGAGTGTTGAATCGCTGATTGCCGACATGGAGAGTGATAAATCGCTCAAGGATGCGGCGATGGCGTTGGAAAGCGGGGCGTCTCTTGATTTGGCGAGTATTGAAGCGTTGAGTGAATCCGCACCTGTACGAAAATTGCTCAACATGGTTTTTTTGCTTGGTATTAAAGACCACGCCAGCGACTTACATTTTGAACCGTTTGAAGATGAGTTTAAAATTCGTATCAAGGCAGATGGGACGTTATATGAGATGGTTCCTCCGCCGCGGCATTTGGCGTCGGCAATTACGACTCGAATTAAAGTTATGGCGAGTCTTGATATTGCGGAACGTCGTTTACCGCAAGACGGACGTATTCGGTTGACGGTTGGCGGACACCCGATTGATTTACGTGTGAGCGTATTACCGACCTTGTTTGGTGAAAGTGTTGTTTGCCGGATTCTCGACAAATCGGTAATTAGTCTTGATCTTGAAAATGTCGGTATGGACGCAATGTTGTTACGGGATTTTCGTAAGATACTGGAACGTCCTAACGGGATTGTTCTTGTAACGGGACCAACAGGTTCCGGTAAAACAACGACATTGTATGCGGCGTTGAGTGAATTAAATTCGATTACGGATAAGTTAATGACGACGGAAGATCCGGTGGAGTATGATATTGACGGTATTATTCAGATGCCGATTGACTCGGATATTGGTAACACATTTGCGCAATGTTTACGTTCGATATTGCGTCAGGATCCTGATATTATTCTTGTTGGAGAGATTCGGGACAGGGAAACGGCGGAGATTGCGGTACAAGCGTCGTTGACGGGGCATTTGGTTTTTAGTACGTTACACACGAATGATGCACCGAGTACGATTACGCGGTTGAAGGACATGGGGATTCCATCGTTTTTGATAACGGCGACTGTTGAGGCGATTTTGGCGCAACGTCTTGTGCGTACGATCTGTCCTGATTGTCGGGAGCAGTACACGCCAACACCGGATCAATTAGCGGAGTTGGAATTAGGGGGCGATTATATTGCGGGCAAGATGTTTTATCGTGGTCGCGGTTGTGTAACTTGTAACAACACGGGTTACAAGGGTCGGACGGCGATTCATGAATTTATGTTGATCAATGATGAGATTCGTGCGTTAATTAATCATGGAGCATCAGCAGCGGAGTTACGGGAGGCGGCGGGACGGAACGGTATGGTCACACTTCGCGAAGCCGGATTAGCCAAAATACACGCCGGAAAAACCACCATCGACGAAGTCGTCCGAGAAACAGTGATTGATTAGT
>JAITIZ010000021.1 GCA_031279215.1 Planctomycetaceae bacterium | reverse complement strand
AAGATGCCCAAAAAAAAGCACAGAAAATAATTAGCACAACATTTCGGTAAACAACTTGAAAGTTTCGCTACAGATTGTTCAAATTTAGATACAGGGTTATTCGTATCCTTGTTACAATTATTTAACATCACTCGGTCTCCTTAAGTTAAAAGGGGGATTGAAAGGGTTAAAACAATAAACGATAATCTACATAAATTACAACAAAATGGAAAGACCTATTTTTTGGAAAGGGCAGTTATATACTCATTGCGCATTACAATTTTGTTTTATAAGAACAGAATTTTTGTGTTTTTTATTTAAAAATCCTGTTCATTCTGTCTATCCCGTCAAAATGTATCTGTTTATTTTGAACACGAAATACACGCAACTTCACTAACAACACAAAAATTATACGAAAAGGACAACAAAAAATTTCTGATTGATTACGAAAATCCGGTTATTGATCTGATAAAGATTTAATTTTGAGTACAAATACTTCTTCGGGATTGAATTTTAATGATTTGGAAAATATCGGCAATTTTACTTCTGTTCTATCGGCGTTGTACCGAACAATTGCGATTTTCGCCGGATCAAAACCAAGTTCCTCAAGATCAACTTCCAACCGGTTGTCAATTTTGTGTTTGGAAGAATTGGCAAAAAGAAGAATCGCTATTTTTTGTACCGGAATACGCCATGCTCCGGTTTGAATGATATTTGCTGTTACAATTGAATCGGAACTTCCGCAATTTTCAGCCGGATAAATCAATAAAATAGAAACAGTATTAGTTTTTGTATCAACATAAAACTCTTGTTCTTTGAATGTTGCATCGGCATCGTGGGCAGCAATATAAAGACCGGTACATTTTGATTTTTCTTCGGAGTCATTCCAAACACTAAACCATGGCATTGAAGCGTGAGCACTGGGATAACGGTGTTCCCAGCGGAAATCATGAGCAAACAACCGGTCAATAACAATTCCCGAAGCACGAGGATAAAATCCTTTCACATCAGAACCAAATGTTGCTAAACAAAGTTTTAATAATGTAGCGTTTTCCAAAGTCAAATTGTCCGGCAATTGAATATTTTCCGATCACGTTACGGAAATTGAAGATCGATCATACCATGCGGTATCTGTTTTTTCTGTATCCGTTTTTTGTCGTGCCTGAAACAACAAGGTCAAACATACCTGATCGCCGCCGGAAATATTGGGGATTCCGCAAAATGTCAACAACGTTTTGTTCTCTTTCGATATAACATTAACCGATTTCCAACCGTCATCCGATGTTAAAGGAAACATTGTAAAACCGGATTTATCTTCTTTTTCTTTCCGAATATTGATTGTAAAAAGAGATTGTGGTTTCGGCGGAGTCAATAACGTTAGTGATGGAATATCAACCAAAGCGATAAGCCGAATACCATGACCATTTTCGGTAACAACTTTTTCGAGTAACATACCAAGATGATCGGAATGAATAGCAATAAAACGTTCTCCATTTACCTGAAAAGAATCAATATCTTTTTTTGTTTGGAAAATTCCGGCATAAATTAAGGCATTCCGTGCAACATCGAGCCATGTTTGAACCGTCCGATCAATAATACGAATCTGAAGAAAAGAATGTTGTTCAAATTTGGAACAAAAATATTTGTCAATCAGAATTTCTTCGGTATCCAATCGGAGCCAAACTGATTGATGTTTTGTTGTTTGCTTCCATCCATTCCACGTATTACGACCGCTGCCGCTCATATACGATCCCATATTAGTTTTATTCCCCCGTTCATCATAAATACCAATATTGCCGTTGTTGCTGTCGAACATGGTGATTGGGTTTTTATTATGAAAAATCGTTGCTCCTTTAGTATAGAGTGTTTTTTTTGATCCGGTAAATTTTGTTTTCCGGTCTATTTTCATCAAATGAATGACCGGCTCAAGATCAAGAGAACGGACAAGAAGTCCGCTTGTTGGAATGTTACTGATTTCAAATTGTAACTCTGATGCGGTTAAAAAAGAAATCGAAAATAAAAAAAGGACAAATCCTAAAATGGTTAATTGTTTCATTTTTATAAAGAGGCAAGAGAATTTGTAACACAAACAGTAAATAAGATTTCATGTAATATATCAGTGGAATTTTTGTTTTTTTGAGATCACGAAACACACGAAATACACGAAAATTATCTAAAAAAACTTTCGTGTGTTTCGTGTTAAAAAAATTAAAACAAAAATGTCAAAATAGACAGTTACGAAAAAATTCCACTGATAGATTATGATTTCCTCATATATTTATGACAGGCATTACTTGTTGGAATCGAGTAATATTCAACCGGTGTAACCTTTCAGCGAAAGGATTATCTGCCTTTTGATGTAACAGTCTATTTTGTCTAATCGAGAACATAACCTTCCCGATAAACCGGTTTAATCAAGTCGGCAACACCGGATGTTTTAAGTTCGGTGAGGTTTGTGATTTTCATATTGGCAGCATCCCAATAAATCTTTTCGCCCCATTCATTGGCTTTCGAATCCGTCCAAACCGCAAGATTGCCAAGCAATATTGCTTCGGTAAGCGGAGTATAATAGTCTATTTTATGAATCGCTCGAATCTATCGTTCCAATAGTCCGATGGTATTTCGTCCGCAGATTACGCAGAGATATGCAGATTATTTTGAAGAAGTTTCTTGAATAGAATCCCCATGTTTCCTCGCGGTTCTCTTTTCTGTCATGTCATAAGTTCGTTTGTTATGTCATTCACAAAAAATAATTGTTAAAAACCTGCGAAAATCTGCATAATCTGCGGACTATTTAAATAGACTGTTACAACGGAAACTGCTGTATTGGTTGTTGAGCAAAATCTTCATTTTTTATCGAATTTGACAAATCAACCGGTATTGGTGGTGATGAGAGATGGAGAAATTTACGATGTGAAAAATGTGATCCGTAGTGCGATTAGTGCGATTATGTCACGTAATCTTTCGCATAATATTGCATTGTACGCATTAAATAGGCTAAAAAGAGAAAAAGATTCTACAGGGTTACCGGTGGAAGTTTTAGATGATACCGAAATGATGTTTGAGATATTTTACGGAAAATCGACTTTTTCATACCAGTATATTTTGGATGAAAACAGGAAGTGATATAATGATAGGGCAATTTTCGGAAGCGTTTGGACTAAATTATTCCGAAAGTGGTAGGCAATGTTTCGCCGAAATGTTGCAACGGTTGGTTTTTAATTGCCGTCCCGAAACAGGGGCAAGTCGGCAAGCATGCCGACGTAACCTTCGGAATAATTGAATCGAAACTGTTACAACATTAAATTAATGAATGCAGTGAAAGATGTTACCATTTATGAATATAAACGAGACAATCAAAAATACGGTAGTGCAAGTATTGCCAAACTCAAAGGTGATTTTATTTGGTTCGCGTGTGCGTGGAGACTTTCAGGAAAACAGCGATTACGATATATTAGTTATCGTAAAAAATGAATTATCGCCTGTAAGTAAGATGCCGTACCGCACAAGTATTAGAAAAAAATTGTTATCTCAAAATATTTTTTCAGATGTTCTCATTCAAAGTGAATCAGAGATTTTGCAAAAACAAACACTTACCGGACATATTGTGAAGAATATTATGGAAGAAGGAATGGAGATTTAAATGGAACCGGCTAAAAGAGATTATCTCAATAACTGGCTTATAAAAGCCAATGAGGATGTTGCCGTCATTCAGGAACTTTTATCAAGAGAACCGGAACGTTATACCAGTGCCATTTGTTTTCACGCCCAACAAGCCGTTGAAAAATTCCTAAAATCATACCTTATTTATTTTGATGTTGATTTTCAAAAAGTTCACGATGTGGATTATTTGTTGAACGAATGTAAAAAAATTGACAAAACTCTTTTTGATGAGATAGATTTGAGAAGTTTAACAGATTATGGGGTTTCTGTGCGGTATCCAGATGATTTTATGATACCGTTTTTAGAAGATACTAAATATTATAGCGAAGTTGCGTTGCGGGTTAAGCAAATAGTTGAGAAAAAAATCTGTAATATATCAGTGGAATTTTCGTAATTTTTTTTCGACATAAAAACAATTGGTAGGCAATGTTTCGCCGAAATGTTGCAACGGTTGGTTTTTAATTGCCGTCCCGAAACAGGGGCAAGTCGGCTATTGCCGACGCAATGGCGGGTGAAAGCCCTTCGGCGAAACATTGCCTACCTTTGAATTATTGCTTTTTCGGTGGTTCACACAAAAATTCCAACTGATATATTACAAAAATTTTTTTTTAATTTTAATCACAAAGACCACCGAAGACACAGAGAGAATTTTTTTGAATACGGAAAATATCTAGAAATGCTATAAAAATAAGATCATGCCGTGAGTGAATCGCGATAATATACAACAAATTATTTCTCGATGATTTCGGTGATCTCTGTGTCCTCTGTGGTTAAAAATAACATAGACAGTTACTAAAAATCCACAAATCCCTATAACTCTTTGCGAAAATCTGCGTAATCTGCGTAATCTGCGGACGATTAGAACGATGTATAACGATGTATGTTGAAATATTATGAATCCGGCATGGGAACCTCTTGTTATTATCAGGTAATATGATATTCTATAAACTAAATTTGTTATCTTTTGTGCGGTAACAGTAAATTTTTCTGTAATCACTCCCAATAACCCCCAATTTTCCATGTTTGTTCGTACAAGTATTAACGTTCTGTTTTTAGTATTTTTTGTTTTATCATTTCTATTGACCGGTTGTCCGGGCAAGACGAAAACCGAACCGGTAACAACCGAAAAATCCACGGAACAGATAGAGACATTGAGTGTTCCTTATCCGACCAGCGAAATATTGGAACAACTTGGTTCCGAAAATAATCTTGAAACTCGTTGGTTGTTACCGGAACCGATTTTTGTTGTTGCCGGACAACCGAAACGGTTCTTAAAATCACCTATTGGAAATGGAAACGAAAATATTCTTTCCGAAATTATTTCACAACTTTTGCAAGTTCCGTTTGTTTCAATTAAAATTGATCGTTTTATTCAGGCATCCGCATTTCCCGTACAAATTCAGGTTAATACGGAACAAAATGGTGTTCCTGTTCCGCAAGTACGGGTGATTTACCGGCGTTCTACGATTCTTGTTTTCGATGCCCCTATCAAAAAAGAAGAATTGTTCTTGTCGATTTTCGGGAACGCCCAAGAAGATATCGAATCAAAAAAACAGCAATCAGGAACAATTACCTATTATGATTTGACCCCGCCGGAAATGATAAATTTACAACATCTTGCTCTTACATTTGCTGATGAACGGACATTGGTTATTGTTGAAGGACAAGAATCAGATATTAAGGCAGTTTTTGAACAAAATCAGCAACACCCCGCTTCGATAACGAATGCCGCAATCGCTCGGTTGAAACGGCTTGATCTTGATTCCAATGATTTGCTTTTTGTTACATCATTAGAAGGTATCGATATTGATCTGAAAGTTTTGGAAGGTTTCCTGCTCCAAACCGGTCTTCCGCAAAATTTCACGGAATCACTTGTAAAATATCTTCGGGCAACAACCTTATTTGTCAATTTAACGGTACCGGTTAATTCGCCGATGTTGACAATTCGTTTTGATTCCCGTAATCCCCAAGGTGCTGTGGAAATCGGTGAAATTGTTCAAGGTCTGATTCTCATTGGACAAACCACATTGGCAACAATGGATGAAAAAGCGAAATTATCTTCGCTGATTCCTTATGAATTTGCCAAATCAATATTGAACGCAATAACAGTCAATGTTGTCGAATCGCGGGTTGATGTTGTTCTTAACAAATTCGAGAAGTTTGAGGAAACTGTATCGGAGGGTATTAAGAACCAACAAACAGCCATGCAACAAATACAAATCCAACAGCAACGGGATGAACAAATGCTCATGCTTGGGCAACTTTTTATGGCGTATTACCGAAAGAACAATAAATTTCCATCTGATATTTGTTCTGCTGATGGTGTTCCGCTTCTTAGTTGGCGTGTTGCTTTGCTTCCGATGCTTGGTCTTGAGGAGCTTTACGGGAAATTCAAGTTGGACGAATCATGGGATAGTTCAACCAATAAACCGCTTATTGAAACGATGCCGTCGATTTTTCGTCCCTTGTCGGACAACATCAAACCGCCTAAAACGATGATTCGTTTTTTTGATTCGGAAGGCACACCTTTTACCAATTCCGATTTAAAACTAGAAGAATTGGAAAATCCCCAATCG
Source organism: Planctomycetaceae bacterium (assembly GCA_031279215.1). Lineage (GTDB taxonomy): Bacteria > Planctomycetota > Planctomycetia > Pirellulales > Thermoguttaceae > WRKP01. Next base: position 2,280 of record JAITIZ010000021.1, on the reverse strand, counting down.
ACATTGATGTTTGTTTCAACGCTTCCAGACAAGGCTGTTGAGTGGACGAAACCGGAATCATTGGTGTTTGATGTTAATAAACTTGAAGAGGTTGTTGGTTCGAAGTTATTTGGTTTGACGTTTGCTGGTCAGATTATTCCTGACATTCCGATCATTCCGCTTTCCGATCCGCGTTCCAAACAGCAGCGTCAATATCTGGAGGCAATTGTCAAGGGGTTACCGCTTCCCGAACCTCCAGCCAATCTGCCGGAACCGCCTGCCAACCAACCCGAACCCCCAAAAGAGTTTACTTCCACAATACCGTCCACCCAATCCGAAACAACTCCTTCATCCGAAACAACTCCATCATTGGTTATTCCGTTGGAGCAACCGCCGAAAGAACCAGCTCCAGTTGTTCCGTCTGTCGATCAAGGATTAGTTCAATAATAAGTTGAACAATTCGTTTATACATGTTATATAGGGAATGTCTAAAAACGCGAATATTTGAGTTTATATTTTTTTTGCGGTGCGTTTCGTTGATTTTTTGAGGCGTCTTGGCAGTAGAATTCCTTTTCCTTCACGTATTCATCATTGATTTTATGACGAAAACGTGTGGATTAGGCGTGATTTTCGTTATTTTAGCCTATTGATTGTTACCACTCGACACATGTTCCTGACCAGATTTCGCATTCCAATTCAGAATTTTGCTCTTTTCAGTCCAATCGTTCTCAGAACTTCGTCTCCCATTCGTTTTTTTTGTGCTCCAAAAATGTGTTCGATCCGGCAACGAACACGAAAATCGTTAAGAGCGTGAATTTTATCGAGTTGATTTTCAACGTCAAAAAAACGAAGGATGGGAAGGAAAATGAGACATGGGAAATACAAACTAAAAAAATATCATAACATAATGTTAACTAACAACAAGGGGGGGAGAAGTTCCCTATAATCTTTTTTCGGGAACTATCTACAATTATTCAAGTCTTTATCGACCTCTTATTGAAGTATTGTAAACATAATCTGTTGTATGTCAAGTGGATACAACTCGTCGAAAAAGGACTTTTTTACCCCCCTTTGGTTCGATATGATAGTGATTTTTTGACGGAAGTGTTTACTGTAGAATAACTTACATTGCAATTTTTTTTTTTACTAACAAAATGGAGACGGAGGTTTGTTTGCCGGTTTTGGGTTGCCGGATTCGGCAAAAATCGTACTTCGGTGCCGAATCTCTACTAATCCGACTATCTTTATACTGGTCATGTCGAAAACGGAACTCATGTAAAAAATAATAAATCCTGATCTCGATGAATCGCGTTACCATATTTAATTGCCTTTTTTTCATCAGTCTCAAAAATAAAAACACTATCACCGCATCCAAATCGTTTTGAAAAATTCGATTCTATCTTCGCTTTCAAAATATCCAAGACACGTTTAGCATTATTAAACTCAAAAACGGAATATTGTAAACGTATTCCGCCTCGTTCAAGAAGCAACGCCGCAAAATGACGCCGCAATTTATTGTTCGAAATATCATAACTCACAACAAGCATCGGTTCACCACTTTGAAATTAGTAAATCATTGAAATAACTAAATAGCTAAAACACTAAATTAATGAATCAAAAAACACGGATATTTATCCGATTCTTTCTGTTGCATAAAACAACGGTAATACTCTTGCATATATTTGAACATAACCGATTTCTGTTCAATCAAAACGTCATAAAACATTTTCGTATAATCATTGTTTTTATTATACTTCAGCACATACTCATTTTTACGTAACTCAAAATCGTCCGCCTTACATTGCCCAAGATTAAAAGCCTTGCGTACCTGTTGATCAACCAAACAACGAAACGGTTCCACCAAATCACAAATCAATGATTTTCGTTTGAACCAAAGTTGATGATAAACTCCACGATAAGGATCAAAACCAAATAATCTTGCAAACACCTCAACATAATTGAACAAAATAGTATAACCAATATCCAACACCGCATTGATCACATCAATTTTTGTTCTCGGAAAACGCCCCTTCCAATGAAACGGTTCAAAATAGGCAGCAAAAAATATTGTTGCCGCCTTCCCCTCAATCCCCATAACCGAATCATAATCCGCAACATTAGATAATAATAGTAACAAATTTTTGCATCGTTCTATCGCTGTTTGAATAGGAGCATTTTTGGAACGTATTTTTTCCAAAAGATGAATTTGATTCTGAATTTTATTATTAACAAGAATTTTAGGAATTTGTAAATTCTCTTTACTGTATTCGTATTGCTTTTTGCGCAACAAAAAATTAGCCT
>JAITIZ010000343.1 GCA_031279215.1 Planctomycetaceae bacterium | reverse complement strand
GATAATACTTATTATCGGAATTGCAATTCTCATACTTGGTCTACTACTTTTGGGAGGAACAAAACTCGGGAATGACGTTATACAGAAAGCAATAGAACTAATCAGTGGTAAGAAGAAGTAACTTATTTTTGACCACTAATCTGGAACCGCTTTGTAACGGAGGGAAAGGAAAATTTTTATTTTCCTTTCCTGTTTCCGAAAGAAAATCAACGTGTAACAATACATGAATAAAAAATATTATTAATTATTCGTGAATTGTTACAATAAAATTGAGTTAACGGCGGGGTTTACCCCGTGTTTGATCAAATCGAATAATGCGGGGCAAGCCTGCGCCGTTAACTTTCGGTGTTTTTTGAATTTTTAGAAGTTCTCATTAGAATAAATAAAATAAACTACAATTGTTCTGTGAAATAGAACAGGAGAATCAGCGAAAATGGATACACATACAATACTCGGATATTTTTTAGCCGCGTTGTTACAAATTTTTGGGTTACTTTGGGGAGCTGTTTTTTTCCACCTATTGTCAGGCTTGTTGCCCGGTCAATGCGGAACAATGTTTGGTTTTATCGGATTTTTCGTTTGTGCGATTAGTACTATTACGGATATAAATTACCGCACTATTTGTAACACGGTTACTTATCCGGCACTGTATGCGCTTATATTGTGGATGATCATAACAATAATATATCCTGTTAATTTTGTAACAGTGATTTCATTGAAAATTTTGTTGTTGGGATTTATCGGCTGTATTTTAGTAACCATAATTCCCTACGCACTTGGTCAAGGCGGCGGCGGTGATGTGAAACTTGCCGCAGTGATTGGATTGGCTTTTGGTTTCACAGGTTTTATTGGTTTACTGATTGGTTTTGTTCTTGGTTCACTGTATTGCCTGCCGATTTTCATTAAACAAAAATTTTTCAAACCATTGGAAAAAAAATCAACAGGAATTCCGATGGCAGGTTTTTTCAGTGCCGGACTTTTAATCGCCATTTTTTTAGGATTATAACAATGAAAAAAATAACAACAACAAAAAGGGAACGTATGCGCCGCAACGGTATGGTTTCTATTGAGTATATATTGACTACCGGTGTTGTTGTACCGATTTTTGGACTCATGCTTTATGTGTTTTGGGATTCTATAACAACATTTTATCATTTTGCTTCCGTAACAATCAATTGGCCCTTTTAATAAATTAATTATGCACACTTATTCATTCGATTCCTATGAGATATTCCGTTCCGTTGAAGCGGTTTGGATTCTTTTTGGACTCTGTATTATTTTTCTTCCGGTTATTATATTACTGTTACGAAACCGGCGGACAGAACCAATAAGTATCAAAAATTTCCACGCCGACGAGCATGGCGCATCCTACACATTAAGTTTTATTATGTCGTTACCGTTTATTTTGGGACTTATTGCGGTGATGATGGAAACGTCTTTCATACTTGTTGCGAAATTCGGAACACTTCATGCCGCTTACATGGCAGGGCGTTCTGCTATCGTTTGGACCACTTCCGATCACAAAGATTATCCGGTCAACAGTGCTGAAAGTTATTTCAAAAAATTCCCGTCCGTTCAGGAAAAAGCCGAAACCGCCGCTGTTCGGGCCATGGTTCCTTTTGCAGGCGGTTTTTATAACAAATCCGGTAACACTTCCAGCAAAGCAGAACAATATGTTAAAGTGTATCGAGAATTCATCAGCAGTAACGCGGAACAGTTACAAGCACAACAAGTTGATAAACGCGGACAATCCATTCAAATGAAGGATCAATTCATCAAAAATAAATTCGCCTACGCCCAACAAACAACAAAAGTAAAATTAACCGGTCAATCACAAAACGGAAACGAACCATGGCAATTAGATGTTGTTGCGGAAGTGTCCTACGAATTTCCTTATGCACTTGAACGGATTCCTTGGTTTCGGGATAAAGTTAAATTGACCATTAAATCTAAAGCCGTGTTTCAAAATGAATCGCCAAAAAATAAAACGGCAAAATTAGGCATCGACTTTATGAATCAATAAATCAATCAATAAATAAATAAAATGAATAATTTCACTTCCCTCAATAAAGATAATACGAAACATTTTATTCCTCAACGTTTGCGTTATAGGAAAGCACGCGGTTCCGTAACATTTGTAACGATGATTATTATACTCGGTCTTTCGCTGCTCATCGGTTATGTCGGCAATATGGGTGCAGAGATTTTGCGAAGACAACGTTTACAAAATGCCGGCGATGCTGTTGCTTATTCATCGGCGTTATGTATGGCACGAGGTATGAATGCTATTTGTACGTATAATCACATTATGGGTGAATTAACAAGTCTGGTGGTGATTCTTGAAGCGTTGGGAGGTCCCGAAGCGGATGAGGATAAGACCTTTTCGACAACTGAAGATATGTTACTTAATCGAAGTATTGTCATTTTAGGAAAAGTACCCGGAATTTATATGGATGGATTTACCGGAGGAAAATTTGATAAAACGCTTGTTGATAGTGTTATCAAAACAGTAACAGAAGGATGGGGCGGAAAGTGTAAGATGGGCGACCATAATTGCGGAGCAGCAATTTATGATGCGCAACTAGTTCTCAAAGAGAAAATCAGACAATATCTCACCGCTAAAATTGTTGGTTCCGGTTTGCAACTTTGTAAACCGATTCCTATTGTCGGTATTGGTTTGTGGGCTGTCGGTACTGCGGATCATCTTGTTTGCGATATTAAATTGGGACTTATTTGGCCCGAAATGATTATTCTGAAAATTTTACATAATGTTGTACCAAAAATTGCACCCACCGTAAAAAATTTCATACGTGAAGTTCTGCCCTATATGAGTTGCGTACCGGAAGCAATCGCCGGAATCGGTGATCCTGTTACACTTGGCTCCGTTAAATACTCGTTGGAACAAACTCAAAAGACCATGAAAGATTTTTATGATCTTGAAGTGTGTCTCGTCAATAACCGCCGCTTACCGGTTGAACGTGAAAAGAAACCGGAAAATAACTCCAGCACAGCCAATGAACCTGATGTGGACGATAAAGACGAGAAAGACGATAAAGACGATAAAGAGGACGACGATGATACGTCAACTAAAAATTTGAAAACAGATGAAGGCGATGACGATAATCAGTTACAAAAAAGTGTTAACGATGCACAAAAAGAAGTCAATGACTTATTGGACAAAAAGAAATTTCTCGACAAAGAGCAAGAAGACGCTAAAAATGAAGAACGCGAACCTTTTGCTAAGTGGACAGACGAAGACATGGAAAATCTGAACCAAGCCAAACAGGCACTTGAGAAAACGAAAATAACCCAGGCAAAGACCCGCCAAATAAAGGCACAAGAAAAAGCAAACATGGAACGTAAAATGAATCAAGTCAAATCACTCTTTCCCAAAAAAGGGAATCCAAGTAATGATAAACTGGAATCATTTGATAAAGAAACAGAAAAAAAATCACAATGGGCAAGAGCAAGTTATCCGTACATCA
>JAITIZ010000342.1 GCA_031279215.1 Planctomycetaceae bacterium | reverse complement strand
AATAAACAGATTTTGACGGAATAAACAAAACTAATGTATCTATATCTATAACAATTCTATTTGTTTATTATTGGGTATCATTGATTCTGTGGAATTTTTGTTTTTGATCTTAACCCAGCTAGGGGTGTGAAGTACATAACCGTAGGTGTAGCGAAGCGCAACCTACGGCATACTTATAAACACCTGCTTATCAAAAAAAACGGCAGTACCATTAAAAGAAAATTCGTTGCGAATATTCCGCTAAAATATTACCTATTTTTATTGTCCTTTAATTCAATCTTAACGATTTTACCGGCATCAATATTGTATTTGTGAACATTATCGGTAATTTCAATTTCCAATGGTGTGGTTTCGGCGAAGGTATATTTTCCTTCGACAAACGTAAAAACTTTTGCTTGACGGCGTTGCATAGAGGCGATTTGGGCTTCGTTTTTCATATACCATTCCTGATATTTATCCATATCAGTTTTCGGATCGGGTGCCCCTTCATACGGATCAGGAAGTTTTTCAGCTTCTTCTTTAAGAATGACAACTTTATACTTTCCTGCCGTAACACCATCATACATGCCGTTAGTGGACATTTGCGCTTTACCGTCGATATTGGTTCTTCCAACAGCCGACCATTTGGTATTCATATCAATTGGCGAAAGAGAAACCAATGCGTTTGCAAGCGGTTTTCCTTCTTGAGTTACGTTAATTGTTGTCGGAACCAGTTTCGGAAGATCATCCGGCAAGGAATTCCTGTTACAACCTCCCCAATGACAGATTCCTGAAAAAATGAGAACAAGAACAAATATTTTTTTCAACATAGAATTTTCCTTATATTGATTTAATGTAGCGAAATTATTCAAATCAGCATAACAGAAACGAAGTTAATTCAAAAATTTACCCCCCCATTTACTGTCTATGCTGTTTTGTTCCAATTATTTAGGGACTGGAGATTGTTTCACCTCCATTGATTGATCCCATGGCTCCCCAAACACCATACCAACTGGCACCACCGCGAGTTCCTTCACCATGGCTCAGATTACCACAATCAATCGTATCAGAAATGAAACGTCCTGAAGCGTCCGCCATGACAGCGTTGACGCCGCCGGTGTGATTACTTGTCGGAGAAAAAAATCCCCAACCGCTTTCACCAGTTCCATTAGATGCGATACATTGCGGAGAATTAGGGGGAAACACAGTATTAAATCCAGAATAAACAAGTCTTCCGTCGAAACCACGAACTCCTCGATAACTCTGGATATTAACATCTGCATTGTATTCTACTGTAACAGAATCAAGGAAGTTTACACCACTTCCGGCTAAAACACTTTTACCGCAACGTGGTAATGGGGAATTATCAGGACTAGCGGCAACTGATTGGGCAACGTTTCGTTTATAATTGCGTGTTCCGTCAGAAACAAGCCCTTCTGAAACCGCAATGGTATTACTGGTTCCATCCGTAACACTGGCAACTGAATTCCAATAGTTATTCGGGAAAAGACCTCTTTGACACGCAAAAGCAGCACATTTCAGTCCCCAATTGGACGATGAATCGCTATCAAATGTCGGTAATGTATTAGTTCCCGCACGGTTTTGCCAACCTCCCGTTCCATAACCGGCATCACCGCGTGAATAGAAATAATTACTTCTTGGTACTAAATAAGGCGGGATGGAAGTTACAAAATCATCGGAAGGACATTTGAGTGTGTTCACTTGTCCGGCAAATCCCGCATAAGACGCTCCAACACTCCATCCCCACCAAGGACGAATTGCTTCATCATAAGCCCATGGAGCGGCACCATTAACAACTCGACTCATCACCGCATCATAACGATGCGTTTGTTCCATAAATGGGCAGAGGAAAAGTATGGTGCCCCAATATTCAAATGCTTGTATTGGAGGAGTCGTACTAATTGTCCGCTGATTGATAACCCAACCAGAACCTGCCGGAAAAGAATCGTGGACATCATGATAGTTGTGGAGAGCAATACCAAGTTGCCGGAGATGGTTTTGACATTGCATCCGTCTTGCCGCCTCACGAGCTGCTTGGACGGCGGGTAACAGTAATGCGATTAACACACCAATAATCGCAATCACCACCAGTAATTCAACCAATGTGAATCCTTTAAATAAACGAACTTTCATTGTTTTTTCTCCTTAAAGGGAAGAAGTGAAAATTTAACAGATTACATAACAAATAATCTGCTTTTGCTAAAAAGGGGGAAAAACGTAACGCCGAGAAACGGCAACAGAATATCGCTCTTAGACAGGAGCGACACGTTGTAGTAAACAAGTTCATTCCCACCGACCAAAGTGGTGCATTACATGTTTCAATATGTAATGCCGAATTATACCCGTGGTTTAATACGCGGCACTCCCTTATCGGGAGCTACGCAACCTTATTAAACCATAGTAATTTTTTACACGGAAAATCCGCTGGTCTGTAAAAAATTACAGTTCGCCGAAGCGATTACTACATAGTTGACGTACTCGATTTTTTAACACCCGAACAAAAATTCGGGCAATTTATTTTTCAAAATATAAATTAGTCTCCAAATGTGAAATTCAAAAACAAAAATTAATTGTTTCCTATTTTACATGACCAATCAAAATATGTCAAGCCCAAAAATAGAAGAGATATTTTTTCTATTCTTGGGCGGAAATCACCTGCAAAAAAAAGTATTGTTGTTGTTTCAACAATTTTATTACCTCATTGAAATCTATTGGGCGGATTTATTTTTGTTTCTGTTTTGATTGTTTTTGTTTTGATATTTTTTGTTTTTTGCGGCGGATTGGCGAATTTTTGAGTTTTTTGGCGGGCTTGTCTGTTTTAAGACGTTTGACCATTCGGAAATCAATCTGGCGGGCATCAGGATCAGCCCGAATAATTTCAACCAGTAAACGATCACCAATACGGAGTGTATTACCGTTGCGCTGACCGATTAAGATTTTGGCGTTCCGTTCAAAGCGGTAACAATCATCGTTAAGAGCTTCGATTCGGATGAGTCCTTCTGCCGGAATATCAAGCCCAATCACGAATACACCGAATAATTCAACTGTTGTAATCACTGTTTCGATTTGTTCGCCGATATGTTTGTTCATGTAATCAATCAACTTGAGTTTAACCAGTTCCCGTTCAGCTTGTTCGGCACGTTGTTCGCGGTCACTGCAATGTTCACCGAGCAAGACCAACTCCCGTAATTCCGGCTTGAGTGATTTTCCGTCCAGAATTTCTTCAAGTAACCGATGAACCGCTAAATCAGGATAACGCCGAATCGGAGACGTAAAATGGCAATAACACCCCGAAGCCAATGCGTAATGTCCCTCCGGTTCCGGTGAATAAACCGCTTTCTGCATTGACCGAAGTAACGAAAAATTCACGGCATATTCTTGGGATGTTCCGCGTACAGAATCGAGCAACTGTTGAATTATAAACCTGTCCTGATAAAGATCGTCAACATCAATGTCGGCAATTTCCAGTGAACGGATAAAATCAGTAAAACTCCGTAACTTGCGGATTGATGGCCCCGCATGAATCCGGCGAAGGAACGGAATTTTTTTCGATTCAATAAATTCGGCAACAGATTCGTTGGCGGCAAGCATACATTCTTCAATCACCCGATTGGAATCATAATACGGATAAACATGCGCCCCAACCACCGCCCCATCATCATCAAGATCAATTTTTGTTTGGGGAATATTCATTTCAAGAGAACCGCGTTCGAATCGTTTTTTTCGTAATATTTTCATTATTTCATACAGATTTATCAGAAGTTTACAGATTTCCGGTTTCCATTCTTGTTGAAATTTTTCGGGATTATCGAAAAATTCTTGTACTTCGGTGTAATTGAAACGTTGTTTACTTTTGATTGCCGAACGGTAAATTTCAGTATGTGTTCTAATTCCATCCGGTGTGTATTCCATGAAAACCGATTTTGTAAAACGAATTTTATTGGGTTGTAACGATGCCAACGCATTCGACAAAACTTCCGGCAACATCGGAATAACCCGATCCGGTAAATACACACTGGTTGCACGGTTGATTGCTTCCTTATCAATGGGTGATGTTTTGGCAACAAAATGAGTTACATCGGCAATATGAACCCCAAGACGCCAATTTCCGTTGTCAAGTTTTTCCAACGAAACAGCATCGTCAAAATCTTTGGCATCGGCGGGATCAATCGTAATAATAATTTCATCCGTTAAATCGAGCCGGTTCATTGATTTAAGTTTTTTGGCAACAAGTTCTTTTTCCGTAACAGATTCATCGGGAAAATATTTGAAGAATTTTTCAACTTCATTCCGTGCGGCGTCTAATGCGGTATCGTTGAAGTGGTCGGGTAAATCGAATTGCCGTAAGATGAGCAGTGTATCCAACCCCGGCACGCCGTGCGTTCCAAGAACTTCAACAATAACTGCTTCACCGTCATTGTGTGGAGTTGGGAATTTGATCATTTCGACAACAATTTTATCGCCGGTTCGTGCGGGACTGGCAGTGGCGTCGCCGATGGGAACTCTCTGTTTGAATATCGAACCGTCAATTTGAATATAACCCCAATCGTGTTCAATCGAGTACGTTCCAACAAAACGATTCGAAGCCCGTTCCAAAATCTCAACAACCCGACCGCGTATTCTGTGTTCTTCATCGGAATGAAGATGATTACGGTAATTCTTTTGATGACGTTTTTTCGTGGAACGCCCGTAATCATTTTTGGGGCGGCGTTCCATGATTTCAACAGCAACCGTATCACCGGAAGCAGCATCACGAGTCCAATGAGCCGGAATGAAAATATCATTGACCGGAGCATCCTCGTTAATAACCGCACGCGGACGAACAAATCCAATACCGGACGGACGCCGTTGAAAACGTCCTGTAATCAAATTGGTTGTATTTTTGGGGGTTGAAGGCGAAGTTTTGTTTTTTGTTTTATTATTTTTTGCAACAGTACCGGGCTTTGGGGGTTGTGCCGGCAGAACAAAATGACCCTGACTATGTGCCAGTTCACCATGTTTAATCATTTTCCCAACAAGTTTTCGTAATTTCCCGAAGTCGTTGCCGGCTAAATCGAGAATATCCAAAAACTTTTTGGTTTTCTGCGGTTTGTAATCCGGTTGTGCAACGATTTTCAATATGGATTTCCGTACCATTTCGTGATTAAATATCATTTGTTTGTTTTTGGGGTAAAATTGTAAAATTAAATAATTAGTAATCTATTGTGGAATTTTTGTTTGAGTTTCATTTGGTAATTTGTCAACATTGTGCAACTATTCAGTATCCGCCCCGAAGGAACTATTAGCAATAGCATAAGGCAATGCCCTACGTTGTGTTTTTTTGTTCCTATTATTCTTTTTGTCCCTAACACTCTTCGATACAAATAATGAATAGTTACAAAAAAATCTCTGAAAATTATTGAACTATTGTACAACATCTGCTCCGAAGGGGCAACATATCGTCGTTGAGAGTGGAGAGTTGAAAGTGGAGAGTAATTATCTATTTAAATAGTCCGCAGATTACGCAGATTTTCGCAGATTTTTTCGATCTTTGGTAATATATCAGTGGAATTTTTTTTCGTAACTGTCTATTTTGACATTTTTGTTTTAATTTTTTTAACACGAAACACACGAAATTACACGAAAAATACGAAAGTTTTTAAAATAATCTGCGAAAATCTGCGCAATCTGCGGACAATTGGAATTATGTGGTCGTTAAGAAAATAGGCAGTTACAGTGGATAGTGTCGCATGCGGAATTACTACCAAAACGGTAATCATTCCGCTTGCGACACTATCCACTATCAACTATCAACTATCCACTATCAACTATTAGCCCTACGCTATTGCTGATTGCCCCTACGGGGCGAATTGGTACACAATTTTTTGACTCGAAAACAAAAATTCCACGGATAGATTACAAAAAAACAATTTATAACAAGATTGAGCATAGATTACCTAATTTTCTCTTTTTTTCAATATTTGTCTTGATTTTTATGGCGGGGGTAATGATGATCTGGACGGGAATTAGTTTGACCCTGCTAGGGGTCAAATATTTATAGCACAGAATTATGTTTTTTATAGGCGACCCCGAAGGGGTCAAAATCACAAAGCAAACCTTTTACACAAAGGTTGCGAAATTAACATTACCGAAATGGTTTGTATAACATAATATTTGTATCTATTCAGTTTTGGCTAGTCTAATAATTACAAATTATTAGTCATTGTCATTCGAAACAATTCAGGGATTGGTTGGATGAATGTTGTCAGGATCATCTGGAGTTGTTTCCTGCTGAACTTTTTTTGTATCAATATCGTGAATTACTTATAGGTAAAACAGGCAAATAACAGCAACTTTGCGGATTAGTATAAAGCGGTAAAATGTGATTTCAAATGATTTTATGTGTTTTTGTTGTGGTTATTTGGGGCTGTTCTTTTTTTAAAAATGAGATATAATAAATTAAGTTGGTTAAAAAGTAGATATTTTCGCAACTATTTAGTTGTTTGATTGGAATTGAGATTTTTTAATTTTTTTGATCGTGCCGATAAACCTCTGTTATAAAAAATCAATATAAATTCAAAAGTTCATTGGCAGATAGTTGTTTGGGTCAATCGGTACGAATAATTATTCACTTTCAACATTAATTGAATAATTACGTATTTTTCATTCTCTGTCGAAATTGAAAAAGAATGCGCAACGAATTTTTTAAGCGGTATGGATTCCGCATCCTGATTATTATTTTCTTTCTCTTACCTTTTGTTTGGATGGGAACGAAACGGACATTGATGAGTAATTCCAACAATGTTGCCGACTGGTTGCCCAACTCTTTTGTTGAAACACAGCAATATCAATGGTTTCTCAAAAATTTTCCGTTTGAACGTTTTGTCGTGGTTAGTTGGCAAGGCTGCACAATGGATGATTCCCGACTCGAAATGTTTGCGCAACAACTCGTTCCGGGTCAGACAATTGATAATGTCGGTCAGTGGGCAGATGAACATATTAAAGCGGAATTGGTTTTGGAATCGGAAAAACCCGCCCCACAGGAACCCCAAAACAAATCCGTAATCGAAAATGTTGCTCCCAAACCAGCCGCACCTCCCGAATCGCTTAAAACCAACGAACCTGTTGAATCCGAAAAGCAACCGGAATCTCTGAATTATTTCAAATCAGTAATTACCGGACCGCGTTTATTTCGATTACTTAAAGATCGTTATTCCGGTTCGGGTATTGGCGGAATCCGTTTGAATGAAGAACAAATCCGCAACAAACTCAGAGGAACACTCATTGGACCGGATGATCAAAATTCGGCGTTAATTGTTACGTTGACAAAGGAAGCACCGCAAGGTAAAGACTTGTCAAAAGTTCTTGAAGCTATTCGTGATATCGGCAGGGATTGCGGTGTTCAGGCTCCGAAAAAAGAAGATAATCGACCAATTTATCAGAAAATTGCCGAAGGTGTTGTTACAACGATTAAGGAAATTATTTACGGTCGTCATCCTGATATGACTGGGGTTATTATTGGCGGTCCGCCGGTTGATAATGTCGCCATCACTTATGAAGGAGAACATACTCTTCGTCGTCTTGCCGGTATTTGCGGTATTATTGGGCTTTGTCTTGCGTGGCTTTGTTTTCGTGATTTCCGGTTGACGTTTTTTGTTTTTTGGATTGCAATTATTAGTGCTGGTGTGGCGTTAGCCAGTGTTTCGCTGACACGCGGAACTTGCGATGCCATCTTACTGAGTATGCCGGCTCTTGTTTATGTTTTGGCAATGTCGGGAGCAATTCATTTGATCAATTATTATCACGATGCTATTCGGGAACATGGTCTCGATATGGCTCCCGAACGCGCCGTTAAACACGCATGGTCGCCTTGTTTTTTTGCTAATTTCACAACCGCACTCGGATTGTTTTCGCTTTACACAAGTCATTTGGTTCCTATTACAAAATTTGGTTTTTATTCGGCGTTGGGAGTGATTTTGCAACTTATTCTTTTGTTCTATTATTTACCGACATTACTCTATTTTTACCCGTCACACAGGGTTGCCTCCGAACAAACTCTTCATGTTAAGTATGATTCGGCGATGCAAAAAATGTGGCGAATTTGGGGCGGATTTGTTATACGGCATAATATTGTTATTTCTTTGATTTGTATTGTGTTGATGATATTTGCCGGTTACGGAATGTATCAAATCAAAACATCTGTAAAAATGATGCGTTTTTTTTCTGCGGATTCTGAAATTATTCATCATTATACTTGGCTTGAAGAACATTTGGGGCCCTTGGTTCCAATGGAAATTGTTATCAAATTCGACAATGAACAATGTAAATTCAGTACGTTGGACAAACTTCGTTTGATTGAAGACATTGATAATGAATTGCGAAAAGAGCTTGCGGAAGATATTGGCGGAGTTATTTCGGCGGAAACAATGATGCCGATCATTCCACGTTTTGAGGGAACGCGCAAAAGTGCTAGGCAAATTGCTATCGAACGCGCCGCCAATGCAATGCTCGAAAAGGGACGAAACGAGATGAGAGATTATGTTACGGTGGAGAGTGAACGTTCCTTGAGTTACGATGATCCCCGATTTCAGCAAACAATTTCGGAACTTGGAATCACTTCTGTCGATGCTGCGCGGCTTGTTCGTGTTGGAATTACCGATTTGAAAAAATTAGTCAATTATTCTTTGGACAATGAAGTTATTGGTATTTCGCCGGAAGAAATGCAAACATTTCACGAGAAGGCGGTTCAATGGGAGAAAAATCATGGATATGATCTTTGGCGAATTAGTATTCGGGTTTGGTCTCTTAAAAAAGATATTGACTATGCTATGTTTATTCAGGATGTCAAAGATGTTGTTGATCCGATAATTATCAAAATGGCGGAGCGTTATTTTCCTCATCAAGTTTCTGTTAGGGAATCGGAACATAGCGGACTTGGTTTTACTGATAAACCGATTGAGGCGATTTACACTGGTATGGTGCCGGTTGTCTATAAAACCCAACACGAACTTCTTACGGGATTGCGGGACAGTTTTATAACATCGTTTCTGATGATTGCGATTACGATGGGATTTATTCTTCGCAACCCGCTTGCGGGTTTATGTGCGATGATTCCCAATCTTTTTCCGGTTATTGTTGTTTTTGGTTTTATGGGGCAGTTTGGTATTTTGGTGGATGTTGGAACGATGATGACGGCGAGTGTTGCGTTGGGGATTTCGGTGGACGATACAATTCATTTCCTGACATGGTTTCGGGACGGAATTGATCAGGGAATGACGCAACGCAACGCAACAATGTATGCTTATTCACGGTGTGCAACTTCCATGTTTCAGACAACAATGATTGCTGGTTTAGGACTTTCGGCGTTTGCGTTGAGTACTTTTACGCCGACTCAAATGTTTGGAATTATGATGTTGGCAATTCTTACAATGGCAATGTTAGGCGATCTTATTTTCCTTGCCGCTCTAATCAATACTCCGATTGGGCGTGTTTTTCGTCCGCGAGTAAAAAAATAGTATCTCTTCAGTAGCAATAATATTTTTTGTACTATTTATGTTGGAGGTTTATGATGAAAACATTGGTTTTGTTTTTTGGTTGTATATTTGTGTTGCTTTCTGCTTCGACAACTATTGCGGTCAATCCGAATATTGTACTGATTTTAGCGGATGATCTTGGATACGGAGATGTAAGTTGTTACGGCGCAACGCATGTCAAAACTCCGAATATTGATCGTCTTGCTGCCGAAGGGATTCGTTTTACTGATGCTCACGCAGTTGCCGCAACCTGTACGCCGTCACGGTTTGCGTTACTTTCCGGTATTTATCCTTGGCGAAAACGCGGTACGGGTATTCTTCCCGGTGATGCTGCATTGATTATTCCGCCGGGAAGTGTAACTTTGCCGTCTATTTTGAAAAATTCAGGTTACACCAATGGAGTAGTTGGTAAATGGCATCTCGGTCTTGGTACACCGGAATCACCCGTAAACTGGAATGGTGAAATCAAACCGGGACCGCTTGAAATTGGTTTTGACTATTCGTTTATCATTCCGGCAACCGGTGATCGTGTACCGTGTGTATTTGTTGAAAATCACCGCGTGGCGAACCTTGACGCCAATGATCCGATCACTGTCAGCTACAAGGAAAAAGTCGGCGATGAACCTACCGGAAAAGAACGCCCCGATCTCTTCTCATTGCATCCAAGTCATGGTCATGATATGACGATTGTCAACGGTATCAGCCGTATTGGTTACATGACCGGCGGCAAGTCGGCGCGTTGGATTGACGAAAACATTGCCGATACCATCACCGCAAAAGCATGTCAATTTATCGAAACAAATAAGGACAAACCGTTTTTTCTGTACTTTGCAACACATGATATTCATGTTCCACGTGTTCCTCATCCGCGTTTTGTCGGTAAAACATCTATGGGAGCAAGGGGCGATGCTATTGTTGAATTTGATTGGAGTGTCGGCGAAATATTGCAAACACTTGATCATTTGAACCTTGCAGATAAGACTATTGTTATTGTTTCAAGCGATAACGGACCTGTTGTTGATGACGGTTATCGTGATCGGGCAATCGAATTGCTTGGTAATCACAAGCCGAGCGGTTTACTTCGCGGCGGCAAGGGAAGTGCGTTTGAAGCGGGAACACGTGTTCCATTTATAGTACGATTACCGACAAAAACCAATGCCGGTAAAGTTTCCGACGCATTAATTGCTCTGATTGATCTTCCGGCAAGTTTTGCAGCACTCACCAATCAAACAATTGATCAGAAAATTCCTGAAACAGCAATTCCCGACAGTGAAAACATCTTACCGGCATTGCTCGGCAAAACCAATCATGGTCGTGAAAATCTTGTATTGGCTGGAGGGTCGGTCAGTTTGCGGCACGGCACTCAAAAGATCATTCTTCCAAATCAAAAAGGTCAAACAATTTCCGCCAACACTTTTATTGAAACAGGAAATAGTCCTGATCCGCAATTTTACGAATTAAAAAACGACATCGGTGAACGTAACAATATTGCGGAAAAGGAACCTAAACGTTGGGAGGAATTACGGACAATATTACAGGAAATACGCCAAAAGAAAGTCATCGTACCGTAACAGTTCGACGATATTGATTTGCAAACAATATGCCGAACAAAAATAAAATTATGAAAATCATTGAACATTGAATTTCAAGTGTTAGACAAATACTTGAAACATTTCTCTATGAGCCGTTAAATATACAAATTACAAAAAAATAATTGCACAATTATTTTTTTTGTAATTTGTTTAGGAAATACTTTACCGGACGGATTTTATCGTTAATCTATAAATAATTACCGATTCGATTTTCATTTTTTGCCATTCTCTTTTTGAGTTCATCAAATAACGTTTGGTAATTTTATAAAATGTTACTGCATAAATTGTAATATATCAGTGGAATTTTTGTTTTTTATCTTAGCCCCGATAGGGGCGTCAGTATTATAGCCTGCCCCAACGGGGTGGGTTTAAGTTCCCCTTCCCACCCCAACGCCCTGAAAGGGCAGCGGGAAGATGATTAAATAACGAACCGTGTAAAATTTCCTATCGCCCTTTCAGGGCTTATTAATTAGGGTTGCTTTGTAACCCCACCCCGTTGGGGTGGGCTATAATCCTAACGCCCTTTCAGGGCTACTATGGTTGTTATTTACAATAATTCCACTGATATATTACAAATATTCCAATACTCCGCTTTTGGCGTTTCTCTCATACATCGCTCAAGAAACATAAAACAATATCGGTAGGTCTTCTGGCTTTCGGCTTAAAACATCAACCTTCTCATCCTTTGGGCGGACAATGGTTTTTTCAGAAAAGATGTTTTATTGAATAAATCAACCGATTACAGCGGCGATGACCGCTCTGGATTTGTGCAATGGCACTCACCGGATTCCCTGTTAGTGTTACCGCGTGAAACGGGTAACCTCACCGATATCAAATAAACCAAAATATTAACCATTAACAAAAAATCGTCAAGTAGGGAGAAGTAAATAAGTTAGGGATAGAGAATTAGGAAATATTGCCTAGTGTTCACAGGCTGATGTGTATTTTTGTGTTAATTGGGTTGATTTGGGCGGTTAATCTTTTTTTCTGGTGTTGGTGTCGGTTCCAGTCAGTCGAACGCGAATGGTGCAGAGCGTTTCCAGTAAGTAATTCTAATCCCTCATCAATCGTCCTGTCCAATTGTCCCGTCGTCTTACAAGTCCGAAACACATGATTAGAGATACCCGGCTGCCGGTCAACCGATTATTCTGTAGCGATAACAGGGTTGATCGGCACATAACCGCTTTCACGAACAACACGTTGTCCGTCGTCGGAAAGCAGCCAATCACGAAGTTTTGCGGCAGGCGAATTGTCGGCAATTCCTTTGCGTGTTACGACATAAATCTCGTAAACAAGCGGATATTTTTTTGTGCGGATATTTTCGTAATTCGGAAATACACCGTTGACCGCCAACACCCGCGTCTCAAGAACCCGAAGCATAAAATGTTCGTAATGATAAACGGAATAACCAATCGCATGTTGATCCTGCTGCAAATTGGAAAATATCTGCATCATTCCTCTGCCGGACGTTCCAAAAATCGAACGATGATTACGAAAGTTTTCATCACTGCGTTTAAGAGGCATATCTTGAGTTATTACTTGTGAAGGTATTACTTGCGAAGGTACGATTTGTGATTGAACAAGATCATCGGTAGTTAGAACGGCGGCTTCTTTCGTCGAATATTTTTGTAATGCTTCTGGAGTAACAACCAATTCGTCCATCAATTCGCGGCTACCCGAATTGCGGTTACGTTCATAAGGTATAATCATCCCCTGCGTTTCGTTTCCGCCGAAATCTTTCCATGATTTTGGTTGCGGCGAGGCGTAAATAGATTGAATTTGTTCCAACGTTAAACTTTCAACCGGATTTTTACGGTTGACCACAAACACAAAACCGTCCAACGCAATCGGACGAATATCCAACTCTACATCAGCATTTTTCATTGCTTTTTTTTCATCTTCCGACGGACGACGGGCAATGAGAAGAATTTCCGATGGCGGAAATGCGATTCGTCCTTGTTGATCCGGTGTAATCGTTGGATCAATGACCGGATATTTTCCTTGTTCATCCCTTTGATGTTGATTAACGTAACCTTCGCTTCCCGGTATTCGCGGATAATGCGTAGGATTATTGGGATCATCATTTTTTGCCCTCCCGATTAAAGACAAATACGCCTCATGGGTTCCTTGAAATTGTCCGTAGTGCATTCGGAAAATATTTCGTTGTCGAAATGTTGTTTTTTCCGTATCGGCAAAAACGTTCAATTTGGTTCCGGGTGAATCGTGATAGTCATTGTTATGAAAATTTGTGTTGGGCAAGAGCGGATAGGTTCGGAAAAACGGCGGGCGGTTGCGGTTGTTATAAGAATTTTGTTGCCGTACTGCCGCTTCCCATTTATAAGGTACGCCCAACACATAAGAGGTAACAATCGCTCCAAGATTGAGGCAACTTGTTGAACCGTCCAGTTCGGGAAAATTCAACATATCGAGACCTGCTTTTTTACCGTCCGGCGTTTGTTTCGGTTTGAGCGATTGCAATTCTTTCAGGTGGGAATCCAACAGATATTTGTCAATCTCTATTTGTTGTGCATAGACATTTTGTTGTTCTTTCACGAATTCCTGTTGTTTTTGAATAATAAGTTGTTGCCGTTCTTGTTGTTCTTTCAACAATTTGCCGAGATGCGGATCGTCCGGCGAATAATCCTGCGGTACAACATTAGGATTGACCGACACTCCGCTAGGAACTGCAATAGGATAGGACTCACCTGGTCCGTATTGTCCGAACAACAGCCAAGGATTCACCGTCAAAAACATCACCGCATAAAATAACGGTGAAACAAAATTTGTGAAACATTTCATAAATAATTCTCCTTTTACGCCGCACATGGAGCGAGATGATCAACCGAAACTGCCGTAATCTCGTCCTTGCAAGGCTTTGGTGTGTGGGGGATTTTTTTGATCGTAGGTTGTACTGTTGTGCTACACCTACGGTTGTAACTGTCTATTTTAATAACCTTTCATTTAATAAACCAAAACTCCTGGTGGAGGTGAATACAATGCTGGATCAAATTCTTCTTTAGGTACAAGACATTCATAATTAATATCATCATTTTCTGCTGCAAATAATTGAGAAAATCGCCTTGCTTTAGACCATGATGACAGAAAATGTTCACGACAACATATTCGCCTACCATTCTTATTAACAAAACGCTCAAAGTCCCAAATCAAATCCTCATCACCTTCAAGAGTATATGTAGGTAACGGATAAGATAAATGAGAAGGAACTGTGTCATTTTCAATATCATCCTGATAGTCGTCATAATAAACCATTAATTCCGCTGATCCGCGGGTCAATTTGGCAACCGTCATACGTTTCATAATGTACTCACTTTCTTAATTAATGAAATAATAAAATTAAAATATTTTGGATATTAAGGGACAACATCTTGGAGTTAGTTTCATCGTCATCATAACTGTATCTTGTAATAATTTGGTCTTTTCGGGCGTCTCGCCTGCAATAATGGTCATTTCGTGCAGGCGTGACGCCTGCGTTCCTAATGTGACCAATTTATGACAGGATAAAGTATAATCCACTTTTCACTCTCAACTGCTTTTGCTCTTTATTGTAACGACAAAGGCAAGTACGAGCGGGACACAGGCTCCTAACCACGCCAACGGGTTGGCAATACACGCCCCAAAATAACCCCAGTAATGTGTTAAAATCAAAGCCGCAAAAATACGCATAACTAATTCCATTATTCCGGCAAGTGTTGGAATTGCGTTTTTTCCCAATCCTTGAAGCGTGTAACGAAAAATGAACAAAAGCGATAAAACAAAATACATACTGCCATTGACAATCAAATATTTGTGCGATAACGCAACCGCATTGGGATTGGCCGTGATAAAAAACTCCGAAAAATAATCACCGTAAAAAATTAAAATCAATCCAATCAGAACACTATACGAAATGGACATGACAGCACATTGGAATACCCCATTACGGATGCGTCCGATTTTTTGTGCTCCATAATTTTGAGCCGTAAATGTCGCCATTGTTATGCCAAACGACATGAGCGGTAACACCGCAACCATGTCAATCCGTTGAGCAGCAGTAAACGCCGCCACCGGAACCGAACCAAGTTTATTCAACGCAAATTGAAGAACAACAACCCCAATCGCAATGATCGAAAGTTGAAATCCCATCGGTAAACCAATTTGAAGATGTTCCCATAATTCACGGCAATTAAATTGCCAATCGCTTTTTGTTAATTGAAACACAGAACCTTTTTTCAAAATATACGGCAAACAAAGCAAACCGGAAACAAGTTGTGCCGATACCGTCGCCAACGCAGCACCTTCCACCCCCATTTTCAATCCGCAAATAAAACAATAAACAAGAATAATATTCAAAACACTGGAAATAATCAGAAACCAAAGCGGTGCCTGACTATTTCCAACCGCACGTAAACTGTTTGATAATACATTGAACAACATGGAAGTTGCCAAACCGTAAAATATAATCACAATAAATTGATAAGCATCTTCAAAAATCTCCGGCGGTGTCTGCATTAAACGTAACAATGGACGAGCAAAAATTACTCCAATAATTGTTAGAACGGCTGCCATAAACGCACCAAGAACAAGATTGATCACAAAACTTCGACGAACCCCAGCCATGTCGCCGGCTCCAAACCGTTGAGCCGTAATAATTGCCGTACCGGAAGTAAAACCAAAAATATAACCAATCACCAGGAACATCAGGCAGCCTGTACAACCAACCGCCGCTAAAGCATTTATGCCAATTGTCCGACCAACAATAAATGTGTCCGCAATATTATAAAATTGCTGGAAAAGATTCCCAATAAGCAAAGGAATAGTAAAAAGAACAATTAATTTGATGGGACTACCTTGTGTAAGGTCTTTAATCATAAAACTTAAAAATAAAACCAGCCTAATACTTCACCAGAATCTCTCGATCTCTCGGTAACTACAATCAATATTACATCAATATCACATAACTAACAGAAAACCGTTTAATACCTTAAACAATATAACAAAAACTGTTTTGCATTGTTGGTTTTCACTCCGGTTTTCACTTCGGCTTTCACTTCGGCTTTCTTCTAAAACTCACGCGGTTTAAAATCTTTGGGAACATCAATTGTAATTGTATCACCGCTTGGCGTGAATACGAAAAAACCGGCTTCTATTGCCGCATTTTTAACGGTATTAGGAAAAACCGTTCCGGCAATTCCGCCAATAAAAATCTTACGTGTATCCCGAAGATGTTCGTAATGCCGGCGTACCATTCCCATACGTTTCAAATGTTTTCGAACATCATGAACAGATGGTTTTATTTTGATTTCCACAACAGCAATTGTTTTCTCATTTTCAAGTAAAACATCAACTTCCGTAACAACCTGCCCATTCTCACTGACTTGGAATCCGCGTTCGAAAACGGTATTAAAGTGATAACCAAGTTCATTGAGCCGTGCCACAATACCAGGTGCAACCAAATGTTCTGCAACTTCGCCAAAACGATTACTTAATTCGCCAATCGCTTTACTCAGTTTACTAACTTCCATGCTGGTCTCATGAATTTGTGCATCAAGTTTCTTGGCGGCTTCCTGACGTTCTTCGGCATATCTTTCAAAGGTCGCTTTAAGCTCCTTGATTTCACGACCAATCTCTTTGATTTCCTGATTAGTCGCCTCAATTTCTTTGGCAGTTTCCAGAAACTTCTTATCCGTTTCCAGAAACTTCGTATCTGTTTTCAGAAACTTTTTATCCGTTTCTTGGAACTTCCTATCCGTTTCCTGAAATTTCCTATCCGTTTCCTGAAATTTCTTATCGGTTTCTTGAAACTTCTTGTCGGTTTCCTTGAACATTGCCCAGACTTCTTCAAATGTTAAGCCGGGTGTGTAAGGGATTGAAGTATTTGACATTGTAATTTCTCCTTAAAGTGTTTAAAAAATTAGTACAATATTAACATAATAAATTAGTCGGAACATTATGCAACGTGTCGCATCGGGAATGACAAAAGCATAAATTATTGTTCAAGAGGTGAAAATACCGGAAGAGTACGTAATTCACTTGTTTTGGGTTTTTTTAAATCAGGATTAAATAAATCAATATTTCTTGAGGTACGCTCACCAACATAGTAACCATAATCTAAAATCAAAGCCATTGTTTTTTCACCTGCGTCATGCAAAGTAAAACCTTCATTGATAATATGAAGTAATCTCAAATCCGCCAATCTCATAATGTCATCGACAAATTGATTATCCTTTTTAACAAGAAAGGCGTTGTTTTTTCTTTTAAAACAAAATTCTTTTATTTGTTTTATAAGATTGTTAAGAATAGTATCTTGTTCACTGGAATCATTCTTTAAATCATTTTCTTTGGTTGTCAGGAGATTAGATGCAGCATTATTTATATCAGGTACGGATACAACCTTTCCCCGTCGATGATTCATTGCCTGAGCAAACAAACTAAGCGCATCACGCGGAACACCGGCAGTTACCCAAACCAATCGTTTAAGAACATCTATATTGGTACATAACTTCAATATCGAAGATAAACCACAAAAAACCGCTATAGAATCAAGGATAGAACGAACATGTTCAAGAGCTAAATCAGGAGTTGTGAGATTGTAATCCAGAGAAATTTTTTGTAGATCATGGCCGATTTGCATTCCGGTTTTGGTTGCGGGATCAAAAGTTTGGGTTAATGTTTCAATTGACGATATTTTTAAATAGATATTTGTTCCTCTTGTTATGCAATAAAGAATATCTAAAAGAACCGGTTGTATTGACTGTACAACAAGGTGAAAATCATCAAGAAACAAAATCACATCTTTCAATTTTGTTTCAAAAATCATGTTTAAACAACTTCTAATTCGCGGAATACATGTTCTGATTTTATCCATTGTTATTTCAGGATGACGTAACTCCCGAATCAATTCCATACGTGTTATTGATAAATGAGGTGTATCGGGTAAATGAGGAGCAAGTTGGTCAATTATTTCACAGAGAACATCAGCAATAACCGTATTATCTGTACGTTTCGAATACGTTTGTAAATCAACCCAAACAGAACAAGCCGAACCATTAGAATCGTTTTCACGGTTCCTCAATGCATAAAGCAATAGCGTTGATTTCCCTGATCCCCGACGTCCAAAAACGATATGATTTGCTAAGGAAATGATTTGTTCTTCTATTCCGGTTGTTGTTGCGATATATCTCGAAAAAAAATCATCCCGAAAACTGTATTGGTTGACAGTAAGACTTTCAGAAAGAGTCCGTTGAAACAATTTTTCTTCTGCATTTGAAATATCTTCTTTATTTTCAAGTATCGTGATTCGCAAGTAGTCTTCTAATTCTTTATTATATTCGCTTACTATGTCCAATAAAATCCGGTAATGGCGTGTTGTGGGTTTTGATATTCTGAAAACAAGCGTTGGCGGTAATACTAACCCTCCATCTTTAATTTCAGTTGGTAATCCTGTAAGTCCGGTTCGTTTTTCAAATATTTTCGTAAATTTACTTTTCAATCTTTCAAATTCAGATAAATTGGAAATCATAATCTGTATTCCTTAATATATTGATAAATTAATAATTAGGATGCCTATATTGTTACGTTTTTATTCTTAAAGTATTGATCGGCATCTTTCAGAAAATCTTCAACGAGAGAATACGCATCATTAATTCCTAGTTTTGTATCTTCGATTTTTGCGGTATGATCGTAATCGCTGATATTCCGATCATCGCGAAGGTCAACTAAACTGGTTGCGTATCGAGTCTGATTGGGGAAATCCTTGGGTAAGTCACCAATACGTTTATGATCTTCTGAATCGGTTGAATAATATCCAAAAGTATGGAGTCGCACAGACCTTGCAATATTATAAGCAGCATAATATAAACGTGAAATTTTATGTCTCCAATCATTTGAGTTAATTGTTTTCGCAAAGTTATAGTGATTCACACCTAAAAGGAATAATTCTTTAACATTTTTGTTAATTTCATTTTGAATCTGATCCAAAGATTTTTGATCAAGGATGTCTGAAAGACCTTCTTTAATCGCTATTGGATTTTTTTTCAAAAGGCTAAGAAACTTTTCGGACATAGTCATTTTCACTCAATTGCGTCAAACTATCAAATGTTATGGAGGGGAACTTCCAAAAACTTAATTTTTTACCTAAAAAAAAGTTCATAAGCCCTTATTTTTAAGAGTATGATTTATAAAAAACAGGGTAAGTTTTTTTTCAGAAGTTCCCGAAAAATTTTGCGATACCATAATATTCAAGTTCCTTTTATTCACATTCAATAAGAAGCGGGCAGAATTTTTTTACGAGATATTTTCCGCCGTAATGCCACAGAAAATAATCGAGTCCGGCCCAACGACCAGCCGGAATTGATGCCAGGAAAAGCATTGCGATCAGTTCGATAGCGTCTTTGCTGACAAACATAAAATTCCCGACTGCGGTTGGTAATGACGGATAAACACCGGGAACAGGATAAGTAGTCAAGATTACGTTCACGAGGAAAATGGCTCCGCCTAAACATGCCAAACGGTTGCAGATTCCGAGAATCATACACAACCCAATAGCCGAAAGACCATACATAACCGCTAAATCCATTGCTCTCATTTGGCTTTGTACACACGGATTGGGAAAATATTTAAGATAACCGCGTTCCGGTTCGGTGATAATTTTTCCGCTTTCTCCGGCAAGTTGCGGTGAAACAAGCCGAGCAAGATCGGATTGCAAACCGTTGCTCATTCCATCAAGCATATCAATCCATGTTCCCGCCTCACTTCGATATTTCATCATGGCATCCCAACGCCGTTTTTGTTCAAATGCGGTATCATTTCGGAGTGTTTGCTTTGTTTCTTTGTAACGTTTTTTACTTTCTTTGAAGGCATTCACATCTTTTTCGATATCGGTTGCGCCGTTACGGAGTGATTCGAGATATCGGTTAAAAATATTGGCGGCTTCTTTTTGTTGTTTTTCATTGAGTGCATGTTTTTTGAGGAATCGGTTGTAAAATTCGTTCCAGGCAATTTCGTAAACAATGAATGTTTTATGCTCTTTTTCTTTATCGTCTTTAACAGAACCGATTTCGAGTCGCTGCAAACCATCCAGATCGGGCAGCATCTCGTAATACAGTTCTGCGGTAGGTCCTTTGGCAACACCAAGAAAACCTTTCGCGGAAAAACCTTCGGCAGGATCGAATTTGTGTAACCCTTCGTAGAAAAAATGCCAGCCGATAGCAATTCGAAGAAGTACAATCAACACAACAGCAATAAAACCAAAACGAAACGGGGAATATTTGACGGTACTCAAGGGAAACTCCTAAAACGAAAAACATGAAAGAAATGTTTGGAAATCAACAATGATCCCAAAATAATTTTGACATTGAGATTTTATTTTACTAAATTGACATAAAATAAAAAGACGGGAGAAAATAATTTTGGTAATCTATCAGTGGAATAATTTTTTTGGTTCTATTTTCGTGGTATTTCCTTAATCTCTTATGTTTTCTTAGTCCCGCAGGGACGAGATGTGCATAACCGTAGGTTGCGCTTCGCTTCACCGCCGGTTATGCATTTCACCCCCCTAGCGGGGTTAAGAGCAAAAAACAAAAATTCCACTGATATATTACTAATTTTTGTAAATTCATAAATTGGTATGATAAAAACACACGTTTTCCAATCTTTTTTAAGGACATCTCCGAGAATTATACGGTTGGACTTTTCGCATCAAAAGGTAGTTGCCTCTTTTATTAACCCCCGAACACTTTGTTCAAATAGTCCGCAGATTACGCAGATTATTTGTAATTATCCAGTTTGGTTTTTTATTCTTCTTTAACGCGCCAACGTAGAAAGGAATCCAAAAAACCTTGAATATCACCATTTAAAACTTGGTGAAAATTTCCCATTTGATAACCTGTTCGGGAATCTTTAACCCGTTGATCGGGATGTAAAAAATAGTTACGGATTTGTGAGCCGAAGCCGACTTTTGCCATATTTTTATATTTTTCGGCCATTTCGAGTTCACGTTTTTCTTCTTCCGCGCGGAGGAGTTTTGCGCGGAGCATTTTCCATGCTGTTGCTCGATTTTTATGTTGACTTCGTTCCATCTGGCAGTAAACAACCGTGTTGGTGGGAAGATGTGTTAAACGAATTGCGCTGGAGGTTTTATTGACATGTTGTCCGCCAGCTCCGCTTGCCCGCATGGTGTCTTCGCGAACATCTTCTTCGCGAATATCCACCTTGATCGAATCGTCAATCTCCGGCGAAACATCAACCGCAGCAAAACTTGTTTGGCGTTTCCCTTCTGAATTGAACGGACTAATCCGAACCAATCGATGTATTCCTGTTTCACCCTTGAGATAACCGTAAGCCATCGGTCCACGCACAACAAAACACGTACTGTTAATTCCTGCTTCTTCGTTTTCCTGCCAATCCAGAAGTTCAATTTCATAACTATTGGATTTTGCCCAAAGCGAATACATTCGAAAAATCATTG
Source organism: Planctomycetaceae bacterium (assembly GCA_031279215.1). Taxonomy (GTDB): domain Bacteria; phylum Planctomycetota; class Planctomycetia; order Pirellulales; family Thermoguttaceae; genus WRKP01. The sequence continues at coordinate 10,331 of JAITIZ010000342.1, read as the reverse complement.
CTGCCCAATCGTTGGCGTCTGTTCCGCCGTCGCGGGCGTTAATTGTTACGATAGCGGCGTTGCTGTCGTAAGGACTATTGAGTAAGGCTTTTGTTTCGAGTTGTTCGAGTTGTTCTTCGAGGACTTTCAATTTTTCGGGAATTTCGGCACACAATTCCGCATCTTCTTCACCCAATTCAAACATCAGTTCCAAATCAGCCATTTCGGTAGTCATTTCATCGAACGGCTTCAGCAATATTCTGAGCGAGCGCAATTTACCAACAACTGTTTGCGCAATTTCCTGATTCTCCCAAAATCCGGCAACATTCATTTCCGTTTCAATATTTTTTGCCTGTTCATTTTTACCGGCGTAGTCAAAGAGAGTCTTTCAATTGAGTTAGCCGCAGACGAATTTGTTCACTCCGATTGATCCAGTCGTTTTCGATCATAGAAATTGATAGGGGTTAGAAAAAATGGAAAAATGAAAAAATCTTTCTGTTCACAAATTAGCCGGTAAAAAAATTACCGAAATTATTAAATAATAAGGAACAGAACAAAGCACAATAAAATAACAAAATACACCAAAATAAACAGGTGAATTGTGTTTAATTTTCGCAGATTATTTTCAAATTTCAATAATTTGCGGTAACAATGAACAATTTTTTTCTATGTAAAATTATAATATTGGCAATATTTCAATAGTTTTGTGTGATTCAAGAGGTCAATGCGTAACAGTCTATTTTCTTAACGAGCACATAATTGAAATCATCCGCAGATGACGCAGATTTTCGCAGATTATTTTAAAATGTTTTTTGAAAATAATTTTTTATATTTTGTAATATATCGTGGAATTTTTATTTTTTGATCTTAACCCCGCTAGGGGTGTGAAATGCATAACCGTAGGTTGCGTTTCGCTACACCTACGGTTATACACATCTCGTCCCTGCGGGACTAAGAAAACATAAGAGATTAACGAAATTCCACGAAAATAGAACCAAAAAAATTATTCCACTGATAGATTACGAAAAATTAAATTGATGAATACAAGAAGTATATTACGTTTTTTAGAAATTTCCATTTGTTTATATTTTTTTGTCCACAATTTTTTTTTCAGAAAAAGAAAAGAAACCGCTTGACATCTGGTTTTGTTTTGTGTAATATTGTGAAATTCAATTTGGTTGCGATATATTTTTTGCCGTTTGTTTGCGGTAAATGATCGCACATGATTTCGAAGAACCTTGCAAATAAGGAGTATGACAATGAAAAACTTTGTAGAAAATCTTTTGATTTCAGTAAAAATTATGCTGAAAAATTTGGTGGAATGCCAAATGTCAAAATGGGCAAACCAGGGGGGGGGGGGCAATCTGTAGTGGAAAGTTGAGAACGGATAGTGGAGAGTCTTCACGTTCTAAACTATTTCCTGTAAACTTCTTACAACTTCTCCATTCTTCACCGTTTGGCTTTACATTGGTCGAACTTCTTGTGGTGATTGCGATTATTGGCGTGTTAATTGCTCTTCTGTTACCGGCCGTACAAGCAGCGCGGGAAGCCGCACGAAGAATGCAGTGTACAAACCATCTCAAACAACTCGGACTTGCTGTCCATAACTTTCACGATACACAAAGAAATTTACCGCCCAACTGTCTTACAATTGACCGTGTGAGCGGATTTGTGTTTATCCTTCCTTACCTGGAACAACAACCGCTTTATGACATTTTTATGTCATTCCCGTACGGTATTGCGCAAAACATCAAATTTCCAACTTCTTTTAGTAATACTACCTGGCATCCGACCATTGAAGGACTTGGTAATGCAACATCTTTCAAACAAGGACTTAACTCTATTTCCTTCATGTGTTGTCCCTCACGGCGAGCCGCCACAGCAAACAACGAATCAAAATCTCTCTATTATCCCGACGAAAATTGGACAACACCAACGGCAGTAAATTGCCGAATGAATGGTCCCGCCGGTGATTATGTTATTGTTGGGTGCCGCCTTGATACCCGACAAGCCAATCTTCCCGGTTTATATGGTCTGAACATCGGCGGTCTTAACCGAAACAATACTATTGCAGGTGAATCCACAAACTGGGATAGTATTCAAAATGTTGATCGTAGCCCGCTTCGTTCACCTCTTTTACCCTTTCGGGCAGACGGCAGCCTTACTGATAATGAACTGAAAAACTATACTTTGCGCGACGATATGGCTTGGTGGCAAGATGGAGCAACCAATATTTTTATATTCACAGAAAAACATGTTCCGATAGGAGATCATCTTCATAATACAGCATGGGATTGTACATGGCTTGTTTCCGAAGGTTCCCGATGGCTCGGTTCCCAACGCGGATTACGGGAAGGTATTCAGTTTCCGACTTATCATAGCGATAAATCACCAACCACAGATGGAATTCCCAACCGAATCGGAAGTTGGCATCCCGGAATTTGTAATTTCGTTATGGGAGATGGGTCTGTAAGAGGAATCTCTGTTTCTGTACCAATTAATATTTTGCTTCAAATTTCACATGTCTGCGATGGTTTGACACCGGCAATTCCGTAACTATATCAATAACCATTTATTCAAGGAGTTTTATTAGATGCAAAAAATATTTTTCAATTTTTTTATTGTGTTATCGTTTGTTGGTTTGACCGGATGCAGTGATCATGTGAAATTATCAGGTCGAGTCACCTATTCGGATACCAATGAACCATTGGAAACAGGAACCGTCATTTTCCTTGCAGAATCGGAAGCGTTTCAATCACGCGGCGAAATCGAAAAAAACGGTTCTTATGTTCTTGCAACATTTCGTGAAAATGATGGTTTGCCGCCCGGCAACTATCGTGTTTATGTGAACAGTGCCTATCGCTATGAAACACAGGAAAACGGGCTTTCAAACGAAATTCGTCTGATTACTGATAAATACACTAGTCCAGAAACTTCAGGATTGATGTTCAAGGTTGATCATTTGACAAAAAAATTCGATTTTCAGGTTGATCGCGATCCCGGAAGTAAAAAGAAAATGTAACTATTTACAGTATTGAATAACGCCGTTAGGTGTGTAATACCGGATAGCCCCAAGCAAACGAAGCATAATGAGTATAACACGCAACAACATACACAGAAGTGTTTTTTAATATTGATTATTTTATTGGTTTTATGCTTTTCGATCAAAACTGTATTAAATTCGACAACAAATTTTGGTAGAATATTATGAAACTAATGGATTTGTTTTTGTTTTTTTGTTGCATTTTTAGAAAAGTATAATGATTATCAATTTCCGTTTATAAATTTCAGGAGGATATCATGTTTGTATTTTATAGATATTGGGTCTCTTTTTTGTTTTTTACATTTATTTCGGCGTGTTTATTGTTTGGCGGAGAGTATTCAAAAACGGCAGTAATTATCGGAACGGATTTACCGCCTGCAATGATCAAATCGTTAAAACATGCCGGATATACGATTGATTCAAAAACAACGGATACTTCCATTCTTTTTATCAGCGGACATTTGGAGGATAAAAACGTAGCCAAAATAATTCTTGATGCGGTTCAACACGGTAAGACTATTGTAATTGATATTCGTACCGCAACTCAATTAGCACCGGAATTGAATCCGGTACTTCCTTTCAATGACTGGTCGATTAAAGAGCAACGTCTTTGCCGTGATCATATCGTTCTTGATTTCAAAGAACCGGTCGCTTTTGAACATACGTATGATCTACATTTACCCGGCGCATCCATTGAAAATAGTCAACATCGATATCTTTACCGCGATTACGAAAAACCGCTCAATAATTCCGACTGGCGGATTCTCGCTTCAACCTGTAACGGAATGCCGGTTCTGATCGCCGGACGTACCGGAAATGCTGGAATTTATGTTTTAGGTGCCCGTTGGAATGATCCGGTTTTGATTAATTCATCAGGTGCAGAATTGTTTTTTGAAACAATTATCAATGAGATAATACAAACTCATACTGTCTCTTCGGAACTTTCCGAAACAGTTGAAATTTCAATACCGGAATTTCAACCTGATGGTTTTTATATTTGTGCAAAAAACACGACAACAGAACCTGTTTGTTTTGCATTGGGGTATCAGATCGCTAATTGGGAACGGGAAATTCTCAACGCCGAAACATTGGAAATTGAATTAAAACCGGACGAGATCAAAAAAATTCCGTTACGTGAACGCGGAACATTCAAAGGAAAAGCGGATATTACCGAACTCGGTAGCCGACTTCCTTATCGCCGTATTCGTGCCGGTGTTTTAAGCCGAAACCGGTTATCTGTGAAAAATGAAATTCGCCGGAATGTTCTCATCGCTTCACCGGTTTTAATTTCGTTGGTTGAAAACGGTAACAGTTGGTATGATGAAGCATATTACGAAGAAATCGATAACGGTGCCGATGGAACTGTTGGTAAACGTTTTATCCAACCGACGGAAACACCATTGGAACTGACGATTCAAGTAAATAACCGTTTCGTTAATATTGCTCCTTTGGCGGAACCGTATGACGAAAAAACACCGGATAATCCAACCGCCGAAGGATTAAACGATCTTTCCTATTCGCGCGCCAATGTGCGGCAGGAAGGTAAAATGCAAGGCGGTTGGTGTGGCGGTTTATTGCCGGAACAAAATGTTTCACTCACATGGTCTGATTCTGTTTTCGTTTCAGGAATTGGTGTGGAGGTTTACAGTCGGGAACGTCTGGAAGAACGGACACAACCGAAAAATTTAATTTTGAAAACAGAAAATAAAACCCTGCTTGAACAGGATAATCCTGTGTACACAACAAACGGCAGTCGAATGTTTGCTCGTTATTTTAAAACGTTTCCAACAGCAACAGTCAAAAAACTCGAAATGACTATGACCCAATTTCATCCGCAAGGTGTTGGCAGAATTAATCTCGGACCGACAAATTGTTCCATAAAAGAGTTGGAGATTTACGGTTGGACAGTTAAAGATACAACAGCCATTGATGGCGAACTGGAATTGACACTTTACGATTTTGCAACAGGAACAACAAAATCGTTGCAAAAACAAAAACTGAACGTTTCTGCCGGTTCACGGGAAGAAATTGCTGTTTTGATTCCGCCGTATTCCAAATTCGGAGCGGTTCGTTACGATATTGTTTATCGTCAGGATGGAAAAATGCTTGCCAAAAAACAATATGATATTTTGTATCTTCCGCCGAATCACCGGAGTATTGTGAACAAAAAATCGTTGTACGATTGGGAAGTTGGATTGCTTTGCACTCCGGGTTGGGTTCAAAACGATGATTTTGGTCTTGGAATGTCTGATTGGACGCAAGGTTGGGGCGGAGTTCACGATAAAATCTGGGCACTCGTTCACGGTGTCATGGAAACAGATTACCGAACAGTTGATCAACCGGCGCGAATGTTGACAACCAATACACGAAATTCTCATTACACAAATCCGTGGCGTTATTTGCCGGATGGTTCTTACGGTTGGAACCTGATGATTCAGGGACTTCTGAAAAAAGCGGAAGCACGGAAAGTGAAACGATTATGGGTTATTGGTTCGGATCGTTGGAACGGTATTCCGATTGGTCATACATTCGGCTGGGATATGTTTGTTCGGTTTGATCATTTTCTCCGTAATCAAGGCGGTGAAGGTCTTAAAGCCCGAAGCCGTCAAGGAATTAGTAACGAAATTATGACACGGTATGCCGATCAATGGCAACAATGGCATCTCAAAGAATATGTGAAGAAAATTATCGAGACAAAAAATCTGTTTGCCGAACATGGAATTCAGTGGATATTTGAAACACATGGTTCCTTCCCTTTTGCCGGCGGCGAAATCGGCAAACATTTAGGAGAAACTCATGCCGGAGTCGGTACTGATCTTTTTTGGGAATTACGTAACCAAGACCTTTATTGGAGTCTTGCCACACGATTTGCTGTTATCGCCGTCAACCCCAATCTTTCAAGCGGAATGTATAAACAATGGGGTTGGGTCAACTCGGAGTCTAATAAGTTCTGGTTTGCGAACAATGGTCCTGTAGAACCGGCACGGCGGCAATGGTATGGAACTTATTTCATGGGACGTGTCAACTCTTCAGGAGAATTTTTGCCATATCATGTACTCGGTTACAGTTTACAAGGCGGTGTTTCCACAAAATTTTACCAACATGAAATTGAAAATTCGTTGCGAATATTTAACTTTACCCGTTTTATTCGTCCCGAACAACCCGCCGGATATGGTTTTATTGTTTCATGGGATTCTCACCTCCGGCGTATGACGGCACAAGGCGGCTCTATGGGATTCGGTCTTTACGCAACCGGAAGTGAAAAAAATCAACTCGATTACCGTATGGGAAAACTCTATGAAAAACTGATCAAAAACGGATTGCCTATCGGATTTATTAGTTCCAGTTACGCTATTCAAAATTGGAACGGAACCAATCCATTGATTTTGCTGGACGCAGCAGATTGGCAAGGAACAGAGTTGGAAACTGTTACAAAACTTTGGGCGTCGGGTACACCTATTGTTGGATTCGGCGGTCTCGATCAAAGTCCGGCTGCATTGAAATTTTGGAGAGACGGAGCGGAAAAATATAAAGCGGGAACAACAGAATTTTTCGTGCGAAAAAATTCCAATGGAACACCATTGATCTATTGTCCGTTTGACGGCAATCAATTATCCGCTACGGATATTCCTGTTTTGATCACAATGCTGATGAATCTATGCGGATTAAGTGTTGCAACAAATCCTCAACTAATTGTAAATCCGTTTATCAATAATGATGCTTTGTTTCTTGGACTTGGAACACTTTCTGATAAAAATGTTACGGCGAAAATACATATTGATCCCGCTCAGTGGAATCCGAAGTTGAAAGGGACAAATGTAAAGGTTATTGATCTGGAGCGTTTTCAGAATATCCAACCGGACACGGACGGTTGTTACACATTTCCTTTGAAGGCGGTTTCTGGAAAAATGTTATTGATAATGAAAGGAGAATAACAGAAATGAAAAATTACCGAATAATTTTAACGGTATTGTTTATTGTTTTATTTTTTGAAACGATTGTTGATGCACAGGAACGCCGGATTCTTCTTGTTGTTTCGGAAAATGCCGATCCGGCAATTAAAAAAGCGGCAACCGGTCTTATGAATTGCCCTGTTTTTACAGCGTTCAAAGCTTGCGGCGGTACAACGGATTCGCAACCTATTACAACAAACAGTGAAACACTTTTACCGGATGCGGCGTTTCAACATGCGGCGTACAATAACTTGGTGATTATTGGTTTACCGGATCAGGATGTGTTACTTCGGAAATGTTGGGGACATCAGATTGGTCTGCGTTCCGGTGAAATCGAAGTATTGGGTTACGGAAAATGGAAGGGTGATTTTGGAACCGTTGAATCTGACCGGAATCCGTTTCTTTATTCACATCGTGTAAAGGATCATCCGTATTCGACCAATATTATCAAGATTTCGGGAACATCTGTTGCCGGAGTTGTTCAAGCGGTTGAAGCGTTCCGAACCGGTTTGCTAAACGGAATTGTTCCTGCGGGACAGGGACAACTTATTGAAACATCCCTCCTTGACCGGCGTCCTGATTTTGTTGTTCCGCCGCTGTTGCCGAATGAACTCAACGGATTTTACCGAATCGGTTGGATTCAACCGAATGAAATAGAATACCGTGCCTACATTGATCTGGCAGGTTATCAACCGGAAAGAATATGGCGAATAAAATATGTAACACAAAAAGTGTTTGATAACGTATCAGGAGAAAACTGGGTTCATGGTCTTCATCGATTGTCGTACGGAAACGCAGTAACGGTTGCGGTGTTTACTTCAGCGGAAGAAGCGAAAAAAACCTGGAACGCTCTCGGTCAATCCAAAGGAGCTAACTATGAAACACTGGACTCGTTTGTATGTTATCAATTTGAGCAACCAACGGATGAAGCATTTGACAAAAGTTACGGTGATATCCGATATTTTGTTCTGGAAAATCATCTGATTGCTGTTTCACTTCCGCGACAACAGACTGTATTACTGTTGAAAAATTATAAACCGTAAATCAATTGCGTGTGTTTATGTCTATTTTGATAACCGATACTTTCCTATATTTCTCGCAGTTATTTATTATTTTAATGTTGTAACAGTCTATTTTGTCATCGTTCCCATGAAGTGAAATGATATTTTTCCTACACCCCGAAAGAGTAATAGAAGCCGATCTTATCCGGTGGGTAGAACCGGTTTATGTTATCCTTTTTAGGACGGAACAAAATAGAATCAATCACCAGTGAAAGGTTATTAAAATAGACAGTTACTTATTTTTCACCCCATGCTTCGGCTTCGAGAAGTCGTGCCTGATTATTATTGCGATTTCCTTTCGTAACAATGACACAAAATTTTCGTAATCTATCAGTGGAATTTTTATTTTTTGATCTTAACCCCGCTAGGGGTGTGAAATGCATAACCGTAGGTTGCGTTTCGCTACACCTACGGTTATGCACATCTCGTCCCTGCGGGACTAAGAAAACATAAGAGATTAACGAAATTCCACGAAAATAGAACCAAAAAAATTATTCCACTGATAGATTACGAAAAATTAAATTGATGACTGCAAGAAATATACAAAAATTTTGCTAAAATATATCCTTATTTTAACTCCGGTTTGAACCGTTGATACGCCCACGCAGCCAGCGACAGGAAAACCGCCAACACAAACACCGCTCCGAAACGGTAAATCTCGTGAACTCCCGCCATATCAACCAACAATATTTTTGTTAACGTAACGGCAAACAACAAAATAGCCATCCAACGTAACACCGGTGAACGCCAAATAAATCCAATAAAAATCAACACGCCGGCAAAAACCGACCAAAGAATCGATAAACTCATTTGTGCTTTCCACGCTTCATTGGACGCCCCTTGAAGTAATCGAACCGCCTTGAAACATTCCAGCGATAAAACCAACCAGAGAAACACAACTCCAGTAAACGCAATAATCTGATACACATTTTGTTCGACAATATCTTTTTCATCAAGAGTTGAAATCAGATAAACGCAAACAAATATTGTTGTAATTGCCAACAAACAAAGCGGAAATGCAAACGGATTCAAAAACGGCGTCAGATAATCCGGTCGAGTCCAAAGTTCCAACGGTAACACTTTCAGTAACGTCAATAAAATTAAACCGACTGACAGAATACGAAACAATTTAGACTGAAAAGTTCCCGCAATAATTGCTCCGATTATCGCCAATAATGTCCAAAATACTGTAAGCGAGACTTGAGCAAGGAATTGATTGTTTGGTATATCAGTACGAATATTGAAATAATTAAAACATTCAACGGATAACCCCAACCACAACAGAACAATCCCAAAAATACCAAACGTTAAAAAACTGATTTGTTCCTCTTGATCTTTCAATGGATAGAGCCGTATTCTCCATATCGCAGCAATAATCATAATGATTGCAGGAATGAAGATGGTTAGGAAATATGGATTAAGTAACGGAATATCAAATGCAGGACGGCGGAACATAATGAGACAGAGTATTACCGTAACTGTTGCGGCAAAAACCAACAATCCGAAACGGCGAAGCCAAACAGATTGCCCCGCCGTTCCGATCACAACCAACATGCCGCCCAATAACCCCCAAAGAACCGGTAATGATGCTGTTGCAATAAATGTTTGCGTTACCGGATCAATGGAAAACGGATTTTTGTTGAAATAAGTGAAACATTCAACAGATAAAAATATCCAAAACAACATGAGTCCCGATAAACCGACAAAAAGAAACGCGTCGCATTCCGGTTTACTCTCTGCCGGTTTGATTCGAATGATCCAGACAGCGGTAAACATGACCGTTAATACAGGCGCAAGCATTGTGATGAAATACGGATTGGCAAACGCAATATTGTAATCAGGACGCCTGAAAATTTCCGCAACAACTATTTTGACCAACGCCCCAAACAATACGATAAGACTACAACCCCGCAAAAATAGGCTCTGAAACAATATTCCCAACACAAACAGAACCAAAGCATAACCTGCCCAGAGAACCGATAATGTTCCCAAAGCAACATTGACATTTATTGTATCGTTTATAGTTTCCATTGGAATCGGTAAGATAGACGGATAATACAAAAAGAATTGGTAACATTCGACCGATAAAACGCCTAGTAATAAAAAAATTCCTGCAACACTCAGTGATCCTGTTTCTGCTTCAATTATTTCATTCGCTAATTGTTTATTTTGCCTGTACTGAACGGCAACAGCAATCAAAATCAAACTTGAAACAATGATGACCGGACAAAAAGGATTCCAAATAGGTTCTGAAAAAAAACCTCTTGAAAAGAAATCGATAAACATTTTTATTAT
>JAITIZ010000715.1 GCA_031279215.1 Planctomycetaceae bacterium | reverse complement strand
CTTTTTCTTATTTTGGCAAAATATTTTGGTATGCCAACTGGTTAATTGGGGTATGTTGCACTTGTTCAATAACTGTTCTAATCCCGTCAAGTAGCCCCTTGAGATAAAAAAATGGGTTATTTTTTACCCAATAGTTCCGTAAGTACGCACAATAATCACCTATCTTTTTGCACAATAATATTATTGTATTTTTTGTGGTACATTTGATAACGTTGTTTGTTCAGGCACGAATTCCGTGACGGTTGAATTGGGTTCACTCAAAGCTGTTACCTGAAACATGTTGGTAAAACTGGAACAAAAATAGAACTTCGTTTTGAATTTCTTGAAGGTCGATTATATCTGCCAATCATTCGTATAGTGTGAATTTAATTTCTCTTGCCATCAGATTATCGGTGATCAATCTGCGATCACAATATGCACAAAACACAATTTCTGAACAATTTTGTCATTTTTTGAATATTATAGAAACGATAACTCACTTCATTTCTCGTTGCACTTTCTAAAAATTGTCCTCAATCTTATTATTGTATCGTTAATTTTAAGTCATTTCAAAGTTCCTGGACAAACGCACCAATTGATAACAACAAGATTTAGATTACTAGGAATTTTTTTGCGAGATATTACCTGTTTTTTAGAATCGGAAAATACCGTCAATAGCAAAGCTAAACATTTGCTTTTTATAGTTACTATAAATACCGGTTTGGTTACCGGTTTCGGCATAGGTAATAACAACGTTTGACCAATCGTAACGGATTTCCGGTCGTATGGTGATGTAACGGGTTGGTTTCCAATTGGCACCGAGAGTAATTTGAAAATAGTCTTCGCCTTCCAGACGAAAATTAACAGAATCCACAAAGTCCTTTTGAATACGGGATTGTCCGTGATCTCGGAACCATTCGCCGCGCAGTCCAAGCGAAAAACGTTCATTCCATTTCCATTGCAAATATTGAGCAAAAGAATACCATCGGGCAGTTCCTCTTGTTCCGTCAAGTAAATTCAATGCGGCACCATTTTTTTCGTAACCGAAAGTGTGTTCCAGAGCGTAATACCAACGCGGAGCCAGTTGGTGTTGCACCGTCAGAGCGTAACTGGTTCGGTTATCGCCGTTTCGGAAAGACTCTTCACCAGAGTGAATCAGTAACGATAAAGCGGTTCGTTGGTCGAAACTTTTCCATTCCAATCCGGCAAGTCCACTGATCTTGTCGTTTAGTTTGTCAAAAATGTCCCAACCACGTGAAAATCCGAGCAATGCGGAAAAGCGTGAGGAAAGTTTGGCGGTTGCGGTCATTCCGGTCAACGTGGTTGGCGAACCGTACATAAAACTGTACGAATGGGAATAAAAGAAATTGTCCGGCGACATCGCCGATTCCAAGCCCATTCCTGAATAAAAATGTCCCGCCTTAACCGTAACACCATTGCCGACCGGAATAAATAATTCGGCAAAAGCTTGCGGCAATGAAAGACCATAAAGCGAAACTGTTCCACCACGACGTACCCCAGAGTTTGAATTCCAATGCAAATCGGCTGCCAACGGTTCCAATGTCGGATGACTAGAATCAGAATAAATATAATCGTAACGTCGAGTTTCCAAACCAAGCGAACTGGTATAAAAATAATCCGTTCCATAAAGAAAATCAATACGTCCGCCAAAATCCCAACGTCCGCCGCGTGAATTGATACGCCGCCCAAACGTCAGATAAAGTTGATTCATAACCGCTTCGGCATTGCGGTCATTGTAATAAAGAGGCGTGTTATTCCGGTTGTCGGGATAATGGGTATTCATAAACGCTCCAACGGTAAGCCAGCCGTCACAATACCACGCCCCAACCGTCTTGTTAATACATTGCGAAAAACCACAACCGTTACAAACTCCGCGTCTAATTGTTTGTTCGTTTAAATGTCGGAAAAAATCTTGTAACGAATGAGAAGAACAACCTGCATCTCCACAATTTATGTCATCACAACTATGTGTATTATTAACCGTATAAGGACTTTGTGATACTCCTTGTTGTTTTGTTGACGAATGGGAACTCTTTTTCCGGGGAGTTAGGGGAACAGGATATTTTAACAAGTTAGAAGCCGCCGTAAAAATAGGCGAAACAGAAGAATCAGCAACAGTTTCCGACGGCGGCGCAGGCGCATCACTTGCCGAAACTTGACGAATCGGAAATAAAGACTCTTTCGTCTCTGATTCCTCTGCAACAGATTTATCTATGTCTGATTTATCTGACTCAGTTTTGTCTGATTCCGTTTTATCTGACTCAATTTTGTCCGACTCAATTTTGTCCGACTCAATTTTGTTCGACTCAATTTTGTTCGACTCAATTTTTTTTGTATCGAATTTGTTTACATCTGATTTATTTGTATCGAATTTATTTGTACCGGAATGATGGAACTTATCAGACTTATTGGTTGTTTTGTTGGATTTTTGTGATTTGCCGGATTGTTTTTCAACTTGTTTTTCAACTTGTTTTTCAGTTTGTTTTTCAACGGCAGTATTACCGGAGTTGGCTGTATTGTTGGGAAAACTGTTGCGATAACGAGGGCGAAGTACCGACGGAGGATCTGGAGCAATTCGATAATAAATGTTCGGAACATATCCTTCGTCATGGTCGGCAAAAGTATCCGGCGGAATTGGAACCGTTTGTATTGAAACCGTCTTATCCGAAACCATCGTCCCTGGAACCGTTGTACCCAAAGTATTTTTTTCTGAAGTTGATTGTGTTGCGATTTCTTGATCCGTTTCTTTCATAAAAGGAAATGGAACTTTTTCCGGTGACAAAAATGGATCACTCTGAGCCGAAACAATCTGTTCACCAACCAAAATTGGGAAAAAAATTCCCAAAAGGAAAAAGAATGGGAGAAAAAAATGTTGGTACATTTGAATTTTCAATCTGATTATCAGGAAATACTTGGTGATTCGTTGTGAATTTAACTATTGACCATAAAACAAATTACGGTGATTAACGAGATTATCGATTTCTTGAGTTTAGGGAATTGGTTGGGGAAGAATACACTTTTGGGCAAAATGAATCAAGATATAAAATTAATGAATATCTCAGAAAAACCGTTTTCCCAACTAATAAAAATCCCAAACCCGATAAATCCCAAAAATAAAAATCGATTTATCTGATAAAATTTATCGGATTGTATTAAACAGAATAAAACAAAAAAACGGCATATTCAGAATATTTTAACATTCTCGAATGTTATATTTTGTCTAATTTACCTATTTTGCGATAATTTGCCTAGTTTATGGTTATGGAATGGCAATTTTTAACAATTAGAAAAAATTTTCTGAAAATAGTAAACATTGTTTGTATTCAGATCGTAATATGTTCAGCAACTCAATGAACATTCATCTTCATAATAAACAAATTGCATGAAAAATAATGCGTTTTGTTTTCTGAGCCTTTCCGAGACAACAGTGATTCAAAAGTAATAGCCAATTCCGATAAAGCCCAGAGAGAGCATTTTATTTTGACGAAAATTCTACATGAATCATCGGCATTGTTATTCACCTCAATTACGATTCACATTAAATTTATTGTTAAAATTATTACAAGTTATAAGTATATTGAGGAATGTTAATAAATTTGAACTATTTTATTTTTTATAAAACTTTTTTTGTCAAAAACGTATTATACCACAGAGTAAAATTGAAAAACTTAAAATAAACCGACGAGGGTTATTAAAAAATCAGCAGGAACAATATAAATTGCTACAATTATATTAACATCATGTAATTAAAAAATAAGAACTTATAAACATTTTTAAGTTTAAAATCTAATTTTCAGAAGTTCTTTAACAAGAAAATTTTTGAACAAAAAATTTTTTGAGCAAAAATTTCATCTCTGCAACAAGTCTATTAATAAATCAATTTCTGCCTCTGATTTCAGAACATGTTTGCGAAAAGGCGGAAGCGGTACAAAATAATGTGATAAATCAATAAAAGTACGAATTTACACAAGCCGCCGAAAAAACAATTCCCCCCAAAAGACAAATTTCTGTCTTGAAAGGGTTTGTAGATAAATTTTAACGGAGTAATAGTGAACAGTTATTTGTTTACATTACGATTCCAACAATAATGTTACATTACGGACAGACAATCTGTATCTATGATCCAATAAAGTTTGTATTTTGTGTTTATGTTTCCAATGCCCTATGTTGGGGCATTTTTTCCAGTGGAAAGTCAACTAGTTAATAGGTAATAGTGAAATGTAATAAAAATTACGATTACGGTACTATGAATCTATAATTCCACTCTCCACTACAAATAATTTTAATATAAGGAGAATTTTCTATGTCAACAAGTTTTTACACAAAGAAATTTTCGAAGAGTAAATTTTCAAAGAGTAAACTTTCGAAACGAATTTTGGGAATGGAATCCCTTGAAAATCGGGAATTGCTCAGCATTAACCCATTAGGAATTGACGATAATCCTGTAGCGGATTTCGTTCAAACTGCCGATACTACGGCATCTCGTGATTTTACCGATCCATCCAATACCGGAGACAATACTTATACGGCAGGCGGTGTTGGAATGACGGAGGCGGCTGTTTTTGCCGGTAAAGCTGCTAGTAAACCTAGCGGTAGAGATGCTGCTGGTGCTACTGGTACGGGTACTGGAGCTGGAGCGAGTGTTACACCACCGACGGCAACTGTTACTCCGACTTACTCCGCTGCGGAAACGGATTCGATTGGAACACCGGGCGGAATTACGACAGATCAAGTTACGATTACTTGGGGAAAACCGTCAAAATTTGTCAAATCCGGTGATCCCAATGATGCTTGGAAAACTGCGCTGCCCAAAGGTGCGAAGTACAGTGTCAATATTTTTGATAGTAGCGGTACTTTGATTAAAACGATTGATGCCGGTACAAAAACATCGTACACTGTTACGGGATTATCCGGCGGTACTTCCTCTAAAGATTATAAGTTCACGGTTACAACCGATTTAACGTTGACCAATCCGGCAGATAAAACAGCATCTGCTGTGAGCAAAACGGGAGTTGTTGTTACTGCGGGTGAATTTAAGACGTTAGCGGCAGGTGCTGCAGCCGATGTTACAGTGGGACCTCCGACAGATGTCAAAGCGACATTTGTCAAAGCGAGCGGTGCCAAAGCTGCCAATGTCAAAGTAACATGGAAACCGCCTGCGAATTACACCGGCGGTTATAATGTAACATTGTCGGATGGAGTCAACACGGTAACTCGTACCGTAGCTCCCGGTTCAAAAGCGGAGATTACGCAAAAAGTGGGTGATGCGTTTGCGGCGGGAACAGGTGATTTCAGTGATGCAGTTCTTGTTAAAAATACACGCATTAAAGTTGTAATAACAGCAACAGCGGCAAGCAAGGTTGAATCAACACCAACCTTTGTTAATACGGGTACGGTTACGGCGGCGGGTACTGTTGCGCCGGCGGCACCGGCAGCACCGACAACTGCGGCTCTTGCCAACACGCCCGGAGGAACAACTGTAACATTAACTCCTAATAGTACGGAAACTGCAAACAAAACAGTTGGGTACTATGTTGGTATGACAAAAGTTACAACTGTTCCCACAAAAGACAAAGTAAATTTTAAAGATTTGATTTATGTATCGAAATCGGCAACAACGACAATAAACTTAAAAGTTGCATCGGACGATTATGTTTATGCTTTTGCGGTTGGTGCGGACGGAACAATTTCGGACACAGCAAGTATTTCTGCGGCAGTTGCCGGTATTACAGCAGAAGTAACAGCAACAGATGCGACCAATGTGTTTCCGGCAGCAAAAAATGTTAAAAACGTAACGGTAAAAGCGGATAAGGATGTCAAGAACAAGAGTGTGGTTCAATGGGTAGGAGCATCGGATTATTTTTCAGGGACGGCAACTGCTTCGGCGCCAACGGCGGCTAATGATTTCAAGTATGAGGTGAGCGGTTATCGAGTTACTGCTACGATTAAAAACGGTGCTTCGGCGGGAACTTCGGAAGTGATATATGTTGCTAAGGGAACCAATGAAGCGGTGTTTGAGAATCTCCGTTGGGATACCAAATACGATTTCAAGGTTGAGGCTCTTGTAACATATACGACGGCTCAAGACGCTACAACCTGGAACTCTTCAGGAACTGCCAATGTGAGTACTGGAGTAACGAAAGCCGGTGTTACGATTGCTAAAGCCGCAGCGGTTAGCGAAAATATTACCGCTATCACACAAGTTAGTAATTCCAATACGGGAACCAATGTTACCGTTAAACTTGAAGGAGCCAAAGACGGTTCAAATTATATTGTAACAATAACCGATTCCAATAAATCGATTATTTACACGGGAACAGTTACGGGCAGTGCATCGGGAACGACATTTGATTTTAATAGTAACGGAATAACATTGACGCCCAATGCCAAATATACGGTAACAGTTCAGACGGTTGGAGTGATTCCCGGCACGATTTCCAAAGGGAAAACGGCGACAATTACTGCAACTAATATTGTGAGCGGTGTATTAAAAGATGCCAAAGGTACAACGATTAACGCTGTTAAAATCAATGTTTCTGCACCTTCCAAAGGTGCGGGTACCAATGATTTATACTATGTCGAATACACGAATGTTGTTGATGGCAAAGGTAAAGCTGATTGGAATGCTGCCAAGGTGTGGCTTGGTACGGACTATACAGGTGATCCGGAGGCGGTCAAGGGTGATATTCAGATAGGAAAACTGACTCCTAATTCACAATATTTTTTCCGTGTTGTTACGACGGATGCTGCTTATAGTGGTGGTTGGAGCGGGGTGAAGAAAGTTGTTACGAGTAAAGAGTTGAAGATCAAAACCGCAGCAATACCGCAAGCAACAATAACTAAAAACGGTTATACGTTGGACAATAATTCATCCTTTGGAATGAAACTTACCGGTAATTCAATGGAGCGGGTTGATAGTATGGCGGCTTCTGCTAAGCAGGCGCTTGGTTCCTTGAAATCTGCTGGTGCTGGTGATCCATTGTACGTTTATACAATCATTGCTTCTGTGGACGGCAAAACGGACAAAGCAACCGGTAAATTGGTTGGAGCGGAACAGGTTGCCAATGCTGTTGTAACAGTAGATTCTGCCAAAACATCTGCAACAGACAAAAAAGTTACCGACCTTACCGGAACAGCGACTTTTGCGGATATTTTCAGCAAACTTGGAATTAACAACACGAATTTCGGCAGTGTCAAGGGTTTGAATCTTCAGATTCAGATTGATGTTTACTATGGTGCGACCGATAATGGAACGGCATCTTCACCGGGTACTAATTCGGAGCACTTCACGTTGTATTCGAAAGCAGCAAAGGTAGCTTTACCGAAATGGTTTGTCTAACCAACTAACTGTTTTTTGGTACAAAAAAATCTGAACCCGCTATAGATTATGGCGGGTTCGGATGGTTTCTGGATTGGTTTATTCGTTTAGAACG
This sequence comes from Planctomycetaceae bacterium, assembly GCA_031279215.1. GTDB lineage: Bacteria > Planctomycetota > Planctomycetia > Pirellulales > Thermoguttaceae > WRKP01. Next base: position 731 of record JAITIZ010000715.1, on the reverse strand, counting down.
AACAGGATAGTTGAGAGTTGAAAGTGGATAGTGTCGCAAGCGGATTACTACCTAAACGGTAATAATTCCGCTTGCGACACTATCAACTATCCACTTTCAACTCTCAACTATTCCGGGATTAAAGAGGAAAAAATGCCAAGTATTACATACGCTATTTCATTTTTTGAAAGCGTACAAAATTCTCTATTCTCTTCAAGCCGTTGGTAAATTGATAACGCTTTCTGATGCTGTTCACTTTCATAATACAAATCTGCAACCAAAATTGCTAAACGTCGTTTCGGGTCTTTGAAACTTGCCATCTCTTCCGGTGTGGCGTAAAGTGAACCTTTTGGGTTGCGTAAATTCCAGGTTAATCTTGCAAGTGTTGTGGCGTTTTCCCAACCAGACGCTTTTTGTTGGGCGTAAAATTCTTTGTCGAGTTCCGCTAATAAATTCCAGTGTTTTTCGGCTGTTTCATAATCTTCTTTCGCAAACGCAATTAAACCTTGTGAAAGTGTAACATCTTTTCGTTTGGAGTTCCAATACCATGAGCAACTTCGACGATTAAAAAATTGTCCCGGTTTGGGGTGCGATAATTTTATGTTTGTCCAACGGTCTTTGTAACGTTCTTCCTTTGGCGGTTGGGAAACTTTTCGTACTGATTCGGAAAGTTCAAAATCTTTTAAGTCTTTATCAAATTGTTGTACGTTATCAAACCATTCGGCTGCATGGGTTAAGCATTTTTTGACGGG
>JAITIZ010000340.1 GCA_031279215.1 Planctomycetaceae bacterium | reverse complement strand
GGAACGCAGGCGTCTCGCCTGCCCTGTTTTTTTACAAAAAAACTCCTAAAAATGCGGTCGAGACGACCGCGTTCCTTCTAACAATAAATTTTTACATTAGGTTTTTAGAAGTTCCCTCTAAATAGTCAAATATTGATCGAACAATATTAGTGTGAAGGAAAAATAAAAACACTGCGGAATAATTACAAAAAATGATCAATTTGATAACAGGATTAGAATATATGTTTTTTTACCGGTTCGACCGGCTACTTGACGAGGATTTATTTTGTGTTAAATTAAAAATGTCTTTTTTGTCTTATGACAAAATGAAAGAAATACGATAAACTAATTATGCAAATTTATTACCGCATCTTTACATTGGGTTTTTATCGGTTTTATTGGTTTTTTACCAATAACGCTTTCGGTAGGCTTATGTTGATGCGAAAAAAAATACAGTAATAAGCAAGCCGTGAGCGTTCCTGACGATCACGGCTTTTTCTTTGCCCAAACCCAATTGAAAGCCGTCTGTTAAAGTCGGCTTTTTTATTTTAATTAAGGAGAATCAAAATGAACCTGAACGATTTACAATTAGAATCTATTGTTCTGCCCGGAGTGGATCCTAAACGTCCAATTATTATTGCGGGACCGTGCAGTGCAGAAACAGAACAACAAGTGATGGATACTGCACGCGGTATTGCGGTTCAAGGAATTAAGATGTTTCGGTCGGGTATTTGGAAACCCCGTACCAAACCGGGCGGATTCGAAGGGGTTGGTGCTGCCGGGCTAGCGTGGCTGAAACGAGTTAAACGCGAAACAGGAATGTACACGGCAATAGAAGTCGCCACTCGCGAACATGTCTTCGAAGCACTCAAAGCCGGAATTGACATATTTTGGATTGGCGCACGGACAACTGTTAATCCGTTTGCGGTTCAAGAAATTGCGGATGCTCTTCGTGGTGCTGACTTGCCGATATTGATCAAAAATCCGGTCAATCCTGATTTGGAACTATGGATTGGTGCAATTCAACGTGTTTATGGTGCAGGACTTCGCCGGCTTGGTGCTGTTCATCGCGGGTTCAGTTCCTATGAAAAAAAACGTTACCGAAACGAACCGCAATGGCAAATTCCAATCGAACTTCGACGGCGTATTCCTAATTTACCAATTTTTTGTGATCCAAGTCATATTAGCGGTCAACGTGATTTGATTGCTCCGCTTTCGCAACAAGCAATGGATTTGAATTTCGATGGTCTTTTAATCGAAACACATTGCAATCCCGATGCCGCATGGAGTGATGCAAACCAACAAATCACACCGGAAATGCTTGATCATCTCCTTTGCATGTTAGTGATTCGCAATGCCAATCGTCCTTCGGAGAGTCTTGCGGAATTGCGGTGCCGGATTGACCACATTGATGACCAAATTGTAGAACTTTTGTCAAAACGAATGCAAATTGCCGGCGAAATCGGTGTTTATAAAAAAGAACATGAAATGCCCATTTTTCAAGCTGCACGATATGCCGAAATTCTGGAACGATGTACAGAATTAGCAAAACATCTCGATCTCAACCCGGATTTTATTCGGCAATTCATCAAAGAAGTTCATGAAGAATCCATTAGACGGCAAATGATGATTATGAATTAGAAAAATTACCAATTTTTATAGATTGGTGGAATTATTGTTTAAGTTTAAAAAGGTCTTCGCCCTGAAAGAGCAGTATAGTAGTTGATAGTTGATAGTGGAGAGTTGATAGTGGAGAGTTGAGAGTGGAGAGTGCCGCAAGCGGAGTTATTGCCGTTTGGGTAGTAATCCGCTTGCGACACTATCCACTATCAACTCTCCACTATCAACTATTATCTCGCCCTTGCAGGGCTTTGACAAAGGAAAGGAGGTTCTGATCCGTAGGTTGCGCTTTGCTTAACCTACGGTTATGCATTTCACACCCCTAAGCGGGGTTAAGATCAAAAAAACAAAAATTCCGCTGATATATTACAAAACTTGGTAATCTATCAGTGAAATTTTTGTTATATTTATTCAGTTCAATATAATGAGTTATCTGATAGGACAAAAATTTTTTTGATTTCTTCAAAGTATTTTAGCAGAAGTGTTTGAAATTTATCGGAAGATCGTGCTGAATCTCCCATGCCCGAATGATTAATGTCGTTACGAATATCAGCAATGTTACGAAAAATTCCGTTTGTTCCCGCTAATTCTTGGAAACCATGTTGTTGTTGCAAATGTTCTTTCAAATCAATTTGTTCCTCAACGGATAATTTGCTTTCGATCTGTTTTTCAACGTCATAATATTGTAAATAACTTGAAACAAATTGACGTTTGTTACGATCACGATAACATTGTTCGGGAAGAAGGCAAGAAATGATTCCTTCCTGTAAAATTGTTAGACCTTCCTGCACTAAGTTTTTTTCCTGACACCACTCAACCGCCGCTAACATATTACGAACATTATTATCTCCCTGATAAGTTTTTTTAACGGATATTTCCATCTTTTTTAATATCGGATTCAATGCTGATATCAGATTTTGTTCCAATGAGTTCAGAATATTCAGAATTTCTTTTTGTAACCGTCCCTCTATAATGTCTTTACCTCGATTTGTTTTGATGACCTGACTGAATTTCTCAATTTTTTTGTTCAATTTATTTAATTTTTGTACAATTTCATCGTGTCCGCCGGTTTGGGAGATGACCGGCGAAAGATGTTGTTCTATCAATACCTTCAACCGTGATGGATTTCCGAAACTGATAAAATCGTTTGCGGCAGCCGACCAATCTTGAATTTCGGAAAATGCGGTTAAATCGAAAACAGGAGCAATACGTTCTTCGGGATTGGGAATACGTTGCTTAATATCACGCGGATCCCCCAACCGTTCAAAAGCACCATAATAAATCCCTTTGACGGAAACATTTTTGAGAAACTTCGCATACTGTAACAGCGAAGAGGCAAGCAATGGAATGTGACGGAAACTATGCGTAATATCAACCGTCAAAATATCACCATCTTGGAGAGATTCATAAAGAATATTGAATATCCGCCAGATTTCCGTTTCGTCTTTACCGGCAGGAATATCAATTTGTTCGGCACACGGAGATTCTTCTTGTAACTTTGTCCAATGTTTTTTTTTAGATTCCTCTGTTGTAAAGATAAACCGTTTATCCTGTTTCGTCCAACCGGAACCGAACAACTCCAACATTGCCGACTGGACAAACTGGACACAACGGCTTTTCCTACCATCGTTCGATTCGTAAACACACTCCGTGTAGTTGCCGGTACCAAGAAAACTCAAAAAAACGTTACGTGACATTGTTCGTTATGAAAAAAAGGAAATGAGGTGATTTTGTCGGTTTCGTAATTCTCAAAAACATAATCTCCAAAAATCTACATAATTTTCGGACGAAATAACTTGTGTTCTCTACGGATTCTATTGATAAAAATAGTCAGTTACGACAATTCTTGTCAAGAAGAGATCGGCAAGAGGCGACCAAGTCCCATGATGGTTCCTTTGCCGATGTGAAACAAGTCCGCCGCAAGAATCAACGGCTTGATTTCATCCGGCAATGTTTCAACAAACAACGAACCGAATACGCCATTCATATTTATTTCCTGTTGCTGCCGCGCTGAATAACGCCGCAATGTTACATTTTTACCGTGCCACTGATTCGGAATGGTTCTGATCAAATCAAGAATATTCTGAGAACACGGCATCCAATCATCGCCCGGACGGTTCGATGGAATACTTCCAAGACTTTGAACAATCATCGGCGATAAACGGTAAAATATCGCAACAATGATATTCCAAAGAGCGGGTTCGGTAATTAGTTTTCCTTTTTGTAAAAGCCGAATACTGTGCGGAAATGCAAGTTGCCGAACATGATTTCCTAATGTCCACTGTAATTCGGCAGGTGAAAAAATCGGTAACTCTGCTGAAATACTTGTTCGATTGCTGTTGGTCATTTCTGTTCTAATTTTTGGTACAAAAATCGATTCCGCTTCGATAATATGGAAACGAACACGGTTTTTTCCCAATCCCAGAAGACCGGCAAACTTCCAACTTTGTAACAAGTCATCGAAGTATTGCTGTGCAGCGGCGTTCCAGACAATCCATTCAAACGAAAAGGTTTTACTGTTTTTGTAACTACAGTTTAAATCAGGACGGATAATGTAAAGCGGTTGTTTTTGATTGGTTCTATTTTTTCCTTCAAAAACGGTATCGTAAATTTTTTGATCAAGATGATGCAAAGCCAATCCCCATACTCCGCGCAATGTCGGTAATGTTACCTCAATCGGTTTTTCATTAACGCAACGAAAACGTATCGCCCGCACCTTAACCGGCTCAAAGTATCGGCGAATCTGAATCGCAATATCGTCAATCATTCAACGGTTCTCCTTTGCCTCTTTCCGTGTTTGTCGATTTTGTCCGTGAAAACCACCGGATTGCTCGTTACCTTGAACATGTTTTTCAGGATCAAACTGTTCAGGCGGAAAATGATAAACATTTTTATTGTGGTCTTTGTGGTCAAATTCAAGAAACACATCATATCCGTACAAGAAGTCCGTTGCATCATCTTTGAAAGCCGGAAGAACTTGTCCTTGAATATCCCAATCCCCATCCTGATCCTGATTAACAAAACTAACCGTTTGCATGCCTTGATAACTGCTTTCACCACTCTTTTTTGGTGATCCAAGATTCGAGAACCACGTTAATCCGCCACGTGTAATTTTATTTTTATTAGGTACCGCAGTTCTCGGATAACGTAACAATTCAACGGGTTCTTGTGTTTTTTTCCAAGTATTGAAGCGTTTGAGCGTGTTACTGTCCAACACAGAAAGTTTTGGATCGTCCTTTGCAAATTCATTGCCGGATTCATCAAGGATTTTCTTAACTTCGACATTACATTGCCCAAGTCCCAACGGTTTACCGCCGCCAAGCCGCCATGTATTTTGGTTACAAACAAGAATCAACAACGATAATTCCTCCATCGACAAAGAACGAACACTTAATTGTACTGTTCCTTCAATATCGGGTTTCAATAATTCGGCGGAAAAATTGACTTTTTCTTTCGTTCCATCTTTTACTTCGCCTTTATCGCCATATACTCCTTGATTTTCGAATTTCCAAGGAGCATCTTTGTCGTTGATTCCCGCATGTTTAGAAGTCCGATACACCTTATAACCAGCAAGCGGACTGCCTTGATTCAAGGTTTGAGCATTACCGTTTCTGTAAAACGGCAAACAACCCGGATGCGCCGACGCCAACACCGCAAGTGAACACATCGGTGTTAAATGTTTTTTGCCATCGAGAAACACCAGGTTATCGGGACGTATTCGACCAGCAAATGCAGGAACATTGGAATTTTTGTTATTTACCGGAACAATACCAAACATATCTGTTACGATTGCGACTTGACCGTCATTCTTCTGATAATCTGGTAAAACTTCAGTACCGCTGAGAAGTTCTGTCAATGGTGTTCCTTCACGTCCCCATCTTGCCCACTGAATTGAAACAATATCGTTTTCAGTACGAGGAACAGAAATATCGGAACTTTTTAATTGCAGCCAAATAAGATCATCTTTCTTTAATTCGGGACGAGCTCCATGTCTGTTACAATTTGCATAAGTCCGCCAAAATTTAACCGGAAGTTCAATCCTCTTTTCGTTTGCAAGAAAGATCCCTTCTCGCTTGACTCCTTTTGTATTCACTGGTTTGCCGCAAAGTTTTACTTGCCACTTATGAGTTGCATCTTGTTTTTCTGAAACAGAAACTATTTTATTTGAGTTGTAGTCTGCCCAAAGATAATGAACTTTTTGTTTATCCTTTGGGCGTTTATCATCAAAATTTCCATGATATTTATTTTTAATATCAACAGCAGGAACAATAACTGTTTCGCCGAGTTGTATTGTTCCGCCGTGTTTAGAGTTACCCGGACTAATGACGCGAGCAAGACAACATGGTTCCTTGGGATTCCGACTATTCGCAGGATCAATGTCCATCGATAAATTACGCCCTTGACAAAGAACCATTTCTTCATCAACAACCGTTAAGGGACCGCCGGTAACAACCGTCAATAAATAACGTAATGCACCGCGAACACTGGTTGCCGGAACAATAACATCGTTACCGATAGTCAACGCTTTGTATTCGGCATGTCCTTCCTGTTTATCCTTTTCCGGCTGATAAGTCAACAACGGACTTTGTGTTGTAATTTTTAATTCAATAATTCCAGTAAAACGATCTTGTTCCGTTTCGTCCGCTGTTTGCAAGGTCGGTTTGTTACGTTTTCCGTTTTTTGTAAACGGAATAAACGTATAAGGATTATGAAACGGAAAACCAATGAACGATGGATTCTCCTGTGGTGATTTGTTGATATTACCCGATTTCCTGTTATTATTGTCGCTATAATTTTTATAATTTTTGTTTTGTTTTGTTCGCATTTCGGGTTGTTGTAAACCAGATTCTTTACCCGGAATACTGACCTTGATAATGTTGTTTTTCTCATCTTTTTCAACATCAACTTCAAGACCGTCTGTTGCGTCTTTATCCTGAAAAAACTTTGCTTTCTCTGGAATCGGATGTAGCGATTCTCCGCCTTTTTTGGTCGGAAGAATCAACATCACAGACTTTTTGCCTTTATTCTCTTTAACTTGTAATTTACCTTTAATTTGAGACATGGGAATTGTTTTTGTAAAAAGTTAAAAATTCAGTAATAAACAATAAAAAAATATTAACCCTTTTAATATTGTATTACTTATTATTAGTTATTCATCCACACGAAACGCAATTTCGTAATTTTTTATAAAATCACATTCTTTATTATTTAATCCGTACAACGGACTAACGGCATCATCAATCAAATCAATCAATGGTTT
>JAITIZ010000323.1 GCA_031279215.1 Planctomycetaceae bacterium | reverse complement strand
CGCCGGTTATGCAGTTCACACCCCTAGCGGGGTTAAGAGCAAAAAACAAAAATTTCACGGATAGATTACCTTTCGTGTATTTCGTGAAATTTCGTGTTTAAAAATTTTTTGAAAATAATTTTCTCTATTTTTTGTCTATTCTTCCTTTGTTTGTTTCGTTATTTCGTACTCTCAAAAAATAAGCCTTGAAAATCCGAGAAGATTGAATATCTGCGTAAATCTGCGTCATCTGCGGACGAAAATAGACAATGACAAATGTAGTTGAGAGTGCCGCAAGCGAAATTATCAACTGTCAACTATCAACTATCAACCATCCATTATCAACTACTACTCATGATTACTTTTGATTGTCCTGTCTGCGGTAAACATTATACATTGAGTGATCGATTTGGCGGTCATTCGCTGATGTGTACCGGATGTAAGACTTCTATTGTTGTTCCTAAAATTGAGGAACTTGTTTCTCCGGTCAAACCGCCGCCTTTGCCGGAACCGTTACAAACAACGTCCTTACCGACTCCGCCAACTCTGCCATTGCCGCCGACTCTGCCGTTGCCGCCGACTCTGCCATTGCCGCCGACTCCGCCGTTGCCGTCATTGTCCTCTGCCGGTTCGTCCCCTTTTGAATTGCCGGATTTGCCGATGAATCCTCCTGATGATCTGGCAATTCTGACTTATGTCTTCGAGGAAAAACAGCAACAACAGCAAGAACAGCAACAACAGGAAAAAGAAATATTGCCAACACAACCGCCGCCGCTTTCCTCAACTGTAAATAAAAAAAATGAATCGGAAACAAAAAAGAAAATTTCTTTTTTTTATTGGGGTGTTATTATTTTGATTTTTTTGGGTTTTGTTGGAATTGCCTATTTTTTGATATTTTATATTGATTGGCGTAGTCCTGATTTGCGTCCGGTAATATTGGGAGAAATAACACAACGTAAACTCCAAGTGTTAATCGAAGCCCAAAATAAAGAGATAGAATCGGAGACATTGCGATTACGTTCCCTCGAATTATGGAATCAGGCGGGAGAATCTGCGGATGCTTTTATCGCAACTCTTGGCAAAAACAGTATTCAACAGGAAAATCAAGAAATAACAACAAAACAACGTCTGAACGATCTTGACGAGATGATTCAAAAAACAATACGTCAAGCAGTTGAAACAGAAACCCTTTGCAAAAACGTTATTCATGATGCTAAAATTCATCGAATGGAAAGTCAGTTTTTTCAGGAACGCGAAACCGAATTGCAAGAGCAAATCCGGCAATTCCCCAATAACCGTCCTTATCTTGTTATGCCGGTTTTTGATGCGGCAAAACAAACAGTTCGGATAGAAGAATCTATTATGCTTGGTTCGGACTGGACGGAAAATTCTTTTGATCGATTGAATTTTTCTGAAATATCAGTTGATCGGTTCTATGCGATGTTTGATGCGGTACAACGTCTTTATGGTGATAAATCGCTTCGGATTACTTTGTTGGAGCAATCTCCAATAACCATTTCGTTTTTTAAAAATGTTGGGAAAGAAAATCTGATAATACCGAAACAGAGTGGAAGTTTTGTTTTTTTGATTTGTTTTCCGGCAATAACCGATTTATTACGAATTGGAAACGATATTGATATCGGCAAGATTGGTTCTTTTCGTATCCGGTTTGTTTATTCGTCGGGACATACTGATTTTGAAACGGTTTCGTTAAGATATTGTAATGCTTTATTTTATGATGCTTGCGGAACTTTTGTTCCTGTTGAATTTCCTTTGACGGGTGATATGTTTTGGAAACGCACAGACCAATTTGAAGGTTCAAAAACGGAACCGGATAAAAAAACAATTGATCATATTGAAATCCGTTTTACACCTCTTTCAAATCGGACAACATTTTGGCTTGACGGAATAACATTAACGGAAAAAAGTTCACATGAACCTTATGATTTATTACGTGCGGAAATTCGGCAAACGGAAATACGAAACCGTGTAAAAGAATTTTTTAAATACTCTCATTCTACAAATAATAGTTCAAACGATAATGCAAACGATAATGCAAATGATAATGCAAACGGTAATGTAAATGATAATGCAAACAGTAATTTTAACAATGGTAATTCTAGTACTTCAACGGAATCTCAATTAATTGGGAACGATTCGGTGAACCGGTTGTTCCAATGGGTGTTACAAGATGCTCATGGTAAAATTCTTATTCGTTATGGTGATACGGTTCTTTCGTTGGATTCCCAAAAACCGATACCGGATTTTGACGAAATGATAATAATTGAGGAGATTGATCTTACCGGTTTTCGTCATTTGACGGAAGAACATCTGAATCAGCTGGGTAATTTGAAAACAATCAAACGTCTAAATCTTTCTCGAACAGGATTGAAAAACGAAAATCTTATTAAATTGGCAACTCTTATTTCGTTGGAGTCATTGAATTTAGCGGACAACGATCTGACTTTTGAAGGACTTCCGGCGATTCGGACATTGAAGGGGCTTTTGGAGTTGAATCTTGACGGAATCAAGTTGGGTATTGATGGGATAGATGCTCTTGGCAGTTTAACATTGTTACGGTCATTAAGTTTGAGTCGGTCAGGAATAGACAATAGTGATTTGATGTATCTTTTACCTTTGGCGGAATTAGAAAAACTTAATTTGTCTTCTACCAAGATTGGTGACAGGGGGGTACCGATTTTCCGTGTATTTACAAAACTTTGGTCGCTTGATTTATCGCGAACAAGAATTACAGACAATGGTCTTATTTCGTTAATTCCGCTCCATAATCTTCGCGAGTTAAAATTGAATGATACGGTGTTAAGCAACGCCTGCCTAAAAAATCTTGGTAAGATTCAAGGACTTGAAAGTATTTCTGTTTTCAATACAGATATTACTCAAGACGGTGTCCGAAAAGAACTTAGCCCTGAAAAATTTAAATGTTTCCGATTCACAGAATAAAACGAAAAATTTAGGGAATAGTGAATAGTTAATAGTTAATAGTTAATAGTTAATAGTTAATAGTTAATAGTGCCGCAAGCGGATTACTACCTAAACGGCAAAATAATTCCGCATGCGACACTGTTCACTGTTATTGTCTATTTTGGTCCGCAGATTTACGCAGATTTACGCAGATTTTCGTCCAGCGATTTTCGCAGATATTCGATTTTCGCAGAGATTCGATATTCGTGGATTTTCAAGGATTATTTTTTGAGAGTACGAAATAACGAAACAAACAAAGGAAGAATAGACAAAAAATAGAGAAAATTATTTTCAAAAAACTTTTAAACACGAAATACACTAAATTTCACGAAATACACGAAAGTTATCTAAAAAACCTTTCGTGTTTTTCGTGTTAAAAAAATTGTAATATATCAGTGGAATTTTTGTGTGAAACACCGAAAAAGCAATAATTCAAAGGTAGGCAATGTTTCGCCGAAGGGTTTTTATCTACGGTCGCCTACCTTATGTTTATCTTTTAACAAAAATTCCGCTGATATATTACTCTACTTTTTCCTTCCGGGGCTACTTGACGGGATTAGAACAGTTCCCGAACAAGCACACCCAATAGGAACGGAGGAAAATATAGAAAATATTTACCGATTATTCCGATTTTTCTGAATATTGGGATTAAATAAGCCGATATATTTCTCTGTTAAATCATTCAACTTCATCCACCCCAATAAAACGGCTCGACCCAAAATGTCCCGCCAAAAAAGAAAAAAAAGGTAACATTCCCATGAAATTCCTAAATATCGCTGCCGTACTTTTATTATCATCTGTGTTCGTAACCGGTTGCACCTGCTACTCCGGTTACTATTACCACGCCAAAAAAAATCTTAACCAACCTTACCAACAGCAAATTATTACTGATTGCCAAGAGGATTATTCCTGCCAAAATCCCGCCGCCAGTTACAACCCCTACTATAATTATCAAACCTATCCCCTCAATAATTGCTCAAACTGTATCGCCAATCTACTTAATAGTGTCTTCGTACTCGGTGAAGGCGCCTTCTGCCTAGCAGCTTCGCCCTTCATCATCGCAGGGAATATCATCAGTAACGCCTGCGGAAATTACGAATCCTTTCAATCCCCTTGTTGCAGCAACGAAGTCTATTACGGCGATAACTGTTACCAACAAGATATTTGTAACCCATGCAGCCGCTCCGATTATTATAGCTCTTCACAACTTAATAACTGTAGTAATTGCAATAACCCCAACTACGAAACAAATTCCCAACAAATCAATAACTCACCCATCTCAAATTATAAAAATTCAAACCAATTCACAACTACAAAATCTTATCGATCACCACTCTTCTCGCAAATGAACTACCAACAAATTATCCCTCAACGTGTCGCCCCGCCGCAACGTATGACCCCGCCGCGGCCTCAAGTCCTACAAAATATACAAGAAGAAAATAATCAATCACAATAAAACATACAACTCATCATAACTCCCACAAAATAATAAAAAATTAAAATTATCAATCAAAAAGGAAAATAGGAATTGACAAAATTATACGATTGAGTAATATTATGTCCTTAAATAAAAAATCAATGGGGGATTAGCTCAGTTGGGAGAGCGTCTGGCTGGCAGCCAGAAGGTCATCGGTTCAAGTCCGTTATCCTCCAATTAAAAAAATGTCCGTATCACCAACCATTCCGCCCAATCTCTCCAAATATCTTGATAAATAACTCTCTGTTTGTAATATATCAGTGGAATTTTCGTTAAAAGATAAAACCTAAGGTAGGTAACCTTTCGCCGAAAGGTCGCAACGGGTGAGCCGGTTTTCCTATTTCTGTCCGTAAACAGGGTCAAGTCGGCTATCGCCGACGCAAATGTTTCGGCGAAACATTTTTTGACCGATTTTGTACATCCTACCCTTCGAGGCGGATACGGAATAGATACAAAAAATTACCTCTCGCCGCAAAAAGAACGAAAATTCTTAGAAATAATTGCAAATCTTAAATTTTTACCTTGCCGAATATTTTTTGTAATGAATGTATTCGGCACGAAAAAAATAACCTCAAAAATAAATTTCTCTGTAATATATCAGCGGAATTTTTTCGTAACTGTCTATTTTGACATTTTGTGTTTTAATTTTTTTAACACGAAACACACGAAATTACACGAAAAACACAAAAGTTTTTTTTTAGATAATTTTCGTGTATTTCGTTATTTCGTGTGTTTCGTGATCTCAAAAAAACAAAAATTCCGCTGATATATTACATTTCTCTTTATTGTTTACGATCAGTTACAACAAATTTTAAAACCGGTCTTGACATTCGTTGCAGATTTGTCATAATATTGTAAGTTTATTTCAATTTCCGTTTTCGATTTTCAAAGGAGTTTTTAAATGCCTAAAAAATCTGTAAAAAATTCCGCTAAAAAGGCGGTGAAAAAGTCTGTGAAAAAAATTAGTCGTGCATCCGGTGCCGGTCGTCCAAAAGGAAGCGGTAAATTCGGATGTCCCACAAAAGCAATCCGCGTTCCTATACATCTTGAACAAGAAGTTATAGAATTCGCATTGCGGAAAAATAAAACGAAAAAAAACACAGAATAACACGATAAATAAAATTCGCAACAGTCTGTTTTTGATTTGGGATAATATCTTTTTGAACTCACAAAACAATAATATTAACAAATTAAATGAAAAATTTTATTTCAACTATTTTTGTTCGTCTGAGTTTTTCATCACGGTTTTTATCCGCAAAAAAATAAAATAGACAAATATAAGGGTAATTTTTTACCGTGTAAAGTATAATAACCCGCCGCAATGCAGCGGGTTATTACGTAATTGTTTATTTTTGTTATCGTTCCCGTAAGGTGAAATGATATTTTTTCTATGCCCTGAAAGAACAACAGAGCAGTTAATAGTTATGAGTAAATCGTGAATCGCTCGCAAACGGATTATTACCCAAACAGTAATAATTCCGTATGCGATATTATTCATTATCAACTATTAACTAAAGGGAACTTCTAAAAACCTAATGTAAAAATTTATTGTTAGAAGGAACGCGGTCGTCTCGACCGCATTTTTAGGCGTTTTTTGTAAAAAAACAGGGCAGGCGAGACGCCTGCGTTC
>JAITIZ010000618.1 GCA_031279215.1 Planctomycetaceae bacterium | reverse complement strand
TTTATGCCATCCCCAAAGAGAATAATCTCCATTATCACTAAAATCGAAAGGAGTAGAAATACGAATATGCCTATACCACAGACAGTCACCGTAATATTGAATATATTTTTTATAATCATCGGGTAATTTACTACCGATTTGATTTTCGATTTGTAAAAAATCCTTTTCCGAACCTGTATATATCGGATTCATTGGCGGTGGAGCTAATTGCAATAATTCCAATAACGACATAAAATCCCCTCTCTTTTTATTTTTGATTTAAAATGGTTACAGCGATAAAAGGTGTTGATTCTATAACACCATCTTTAACTCCCAAAGCATAAATTTCAATGGCTTTGGAATAATCAGTAACACCATCATAAACAGCATTCGCAAAATAACAAACTTCATCATAAGTTCCGTCTTCTATTTTCCGTACAATAGGTTGTTCAACTGTAAAATACATTCTGGTATTTGCACTTTGATAAAGCGCAACAAGATTTTCTTTTGTTCCTTTTCCACCAAGTAATTTTCCAAACAAATGGGCTCGAGCCCTTTGATACATATTTGTTACATCGGGTAAATCATCGAATCCGGCAGGTATAACCTTATTATCTGCTGATGTACCTGTTCGAAGGGTATTTCGATTAATTACGGCAGCAACGCTTAATGGTTTTATTGCTGAAGCCGAATCTGCCATCGTTGCCACTACATGGAATGATTTAGTAGCATTTTTGGCAGTGTGTACTGCATTCCTTAAAGAGCTCGCCATATTATAGACTTCATCTACTGGTCCCATCATAAGAGATTCAACCGGATTAGGCGATGTTGCTGTTGTATAAATATTGAATACCGCCAATCCCTCGGCTGTAATTGCTGTCACAGTAGGATATTTTGACATAAGGTGTGCAAGATATACCGATCCACGAACATAAAGATTTAAGCTGAGATTACTACTAAAAGTTGCCAATATCCTTAGTCCGGTTGCAGCAGTACTTACTGCCATTTGCACACCAACAGAAATTGAAGAGCAAACACTTGCTCCCCAACTTAAACCACTCGGATCAACTCCTTGAATTGGATCTGCATGAGTGTACAAATATTTATGCAATGATTGTGGATCATTCAGATTCCCAAAGAACGGATCAAGCCTGTTGAATCGACCAGTTGCAGGATCATAATATCTTGCACGTAAATATTGTTGACCGATTTTTGAATCGAATTGTTCGCCGCTGTACAGGAATTCAGTTAGCGCAACAGACGGGTCGAAACCAATTGCGTTACCATAAACGTCGAAGGCGTAGAGTTCAACGATGGCACCAGCAATATCTGTTAAGACTCTTGTACTTCCGTGACCATCGAAGGTGAAGTATAACTCCTGTTCTGTACCGTTTTTAAGAGTGATTTGACTGATTCTGTTACGTCCGATAATGTAGGTTATGTTCGGTTAGCCCGAATTTTTTCGCATTATAACGATTTTAACGGGACAAAGAATCCTCTATTATCACTATAATTATAGTTTATCACCTAATTGCCAAAGATCAAAAATCTATTCTATCAATATCTTCCTATCCTTTTTTATTCTCGTAATTAATATATCTTGAAGTCGAAACAAATCAAGATAGTAAAACTGAAAAAAATTTTTATCAAAAAATATTTTTTACTAAATATGACTTTTATTTCTCAAGTTTTTCCTACAAACTGACGGAAGGAATGATTCAAAATTGTCTGCCCCAAACTATCGGCAAGTCGGCAAGTACGCCGACTTGCCCCTGTTGACGAACGGAAATGGAAAACCAACAGCGTACAACACAATAACAAACCTAACAGATACGACCATGGGTGAAAACCCCTCAGCGAAAGGCTTTCACCTATGGTCGCCTACCTGATGTTTATCTTTTAACGAAAATTCCACTGATATATTACAAAAAAAAGAAGTTTTGTAATCTATACTTTAATCTGTTATAATATTGGTTGTTTTTTGTAATTATTCAGTAGCGATTTTATTTTTTCTTTTTTTCGGCGACTTTCTTTTGGTATTCATCAAACAAAATCATCGTAAAAGTACGCCGAAATTCTTTTGCTTGTTCAATCCGTTTTGTATCGGTGTGGTCTAGGCGTAAAATGATTTTGTGGGAACTTTGTGCTTTGTCCGGTTTGGCAATCGGCACTTTGCCTTTGGGAAAAACAGAAACGGAAATCCGTGACGCAAACCGGTTTTTTTCGCGGAGAATCCGATTAATCTCAAGACGAACTAACATTGTTGTCAACCGCGGATCAATCCGAAGATGGAGATAACATACCCAATCACAAGAATCAAAATATTGTTTTACTATTTCAGAGTCTGCTAAGATGTGTGTTACCAAAAGGTAATCAATCCAAGGTGATTGGAGAGCAAGTGTTCCCGATACTTCCTCATACTCCGATTGAAAAACCGGTTTTACAGCAAAAGCGTTGAATGTGTTTGGATCAAGATCTGGACTGGTCATCACTTGTTGACGTAACAACTCAACCCGCTTTTTTGTTTCAGCGGCATCAAGTTGTGTTTGAATCCGTAAAACAGGATCAAGAAGCGTAAAAATCTGCCGATCAGAATCAAAAAACGTAATTTCACCATTCTCATCAATCAAACTGATAAAATTACCATTCAATAGAAAAATAGTACTTGTAATTTTTTCCGGTGAACCTTCAACTTGTATTTCATTGTCAACACGAAATTCGGCAGCACCAGAATCACTAACTCCAGAACATAAAATTCCACAAAATAGAAAAAAGAAAATTGCAAATAAAACAAATTGTTTCATGAATTGTTTGGGCATCATAATTATTTTTATCGTATTATTTTGGAATTACGAAAGATTTGAATTTTTCGTTAGGATTCCTGAAACGGGTCATTTCATTATCTTCAAACTTAAATAATAACGTTTTATCTATCTTTAATACAATACCAATTCTGAAAAAAAAATTGTAATTATTCAGTAGCGATTTTATTTTTCCTTTTTATTTTTCCTTCTCACTCCTAACGGGATTAAGAACGAAAAACAAAAATTCCACTGAATAATTACACATGATGATAAACAATAGAATCACTATTAAATAGATACAAATATTTATGCTCCCATTGAAACAAATTCGTCTTCGAAAAGGAGTTTATTCGCATCGAGAATAATTTTGACATCATCACCGACTTTGCCAAGACCGCGAATATATTGAGCACATTGGCCGGTACCGCTTTTGGGAGGCGGAGAAACGTTTACTTCTTCAATAGAACGAACCTCGTTTACCGTATCAACCACCAAACCAACTTGAACCTGACCATTGCGAAGGTTAATAACCACAATACAAGTCCGTTCATCATAATCGCGCCCCGCCATATTAAACCGAAGACGCATGTCAATTACCGGAATTACCTGACCGCGAAGATTGACCACCCCCTTCACATAATGCGGCATGTCAGGTACTTCCGTCACTTTTTGAATACCAACAATTTCCGTAACATGTCTGATTTCAAGACAATAATCCTCGTCGCCAAGACGGAACGAAAGATACATGTCTTTCAATGTATCTTCGGTGTCTTCCGAAAATGATCCGTCACGCCCTGAATTGGCCGAGTCTTCACCTTGTTGGTCTGTTTTTACTAATGTTTGTGACATTTTAGTAGTTTTAATAAATAATTAAATTGGGTTAAGGAATTAAAAAATCAAGTCATATTTCAACGGTTTTTTTTATTTCAACCGCCAAAATCGCCAAGATAACACAAAAATATACTTATGACACTTGAAATTTCGGTTTTTATTTTTTGTGAACCTCTATGTTGTAATAAAAATCGAAATTTAAAGTGTGAGAAATATATGTTAGTTTAAATGGTTGTTTCGCTGTTTATTTCTGCACGCAAAACTGTTGTCAATCAATTTCAATATAATATTCAATATAATACACTATTATTTTGATGCGAAAGAATTGTTTCTGCAAACGTTAAATCGGCGGGAGTTGTAATTTTTATGTTGAATCGATCCGCAGGAACAACCGAAACAGTATAACCAATATTTTCAACAAGTTGCGCATCATCCGTCGAATCAACTCCGCCTCGACATTCATAAGCATTAAGGAGAATTTCTCGTCGAAAAACTTGCGGCGTTTGTGCTTCCCAAAGATTTTCCCGATTTATTGTTTCTGTAATTTGCCCATTGTAAATCCGTTTAATTGTTCCAACGATGGGAGTTGCGAGCATTGCCGCACCGTCCAGCCGCGCCTGACGAAAAACCGCATCAATCGCTTTTTTCGAAACACAAGGTCTCGCCGCATCGTGAACCGCAATAAAATCAACATCACGCCGAACCACCGCCAACCCGTTTTGAACCGAATCAACACGCTCATTACCCCCAGCAACAACCAAAAGGAACATCCGATCAATTTCACTCGCATAAAACCGAAAAAACCAAGTCAAATCATCCGGCGAAATAACAATTATCAATTGCACAACATCTTCCCGTTCATAAAATTTTTCGACACTATGCAGCCAAACAGGTTTTCGGTTGAGCGACACAAATGTTTTTTTGGCGGTCGGTTTATCAGAGTCTATTTCGACAAATCGCCGGCTGTTCCCAGCTGCAACAATAATTACCGAAAATAATACCGTTTCTTGTTCTTTGTTTGTATCCATTATTCTGATTAACCAATTTGTATGTTATTTGCGGGGGATTGACGGAGTTACATCGGAATTATTACTATTACGGTTGTAATTCGCTTGCGGTACATTCTATTCTCTCTGTTTTCCGTGATCACTTAAACTAATTCTTGTTGCGGTATTTGTGATCCGATTAAACTTCCGATTTTCTTATAATCCAGCACTTCCAGAGCCAATGCCTCATGAAGTTCCAGGATTGTATCCCAATCCGCTTCCGTATCAAATGTAAAACGAATATTGTTTTGCCGATCCAGACTGGCAGGAACAGGTAATAGTTCAACATTGAATTTTTTCTGGTTATCAAGAAAAAACGTCCCCGGAAGTTGGCGATGAATCTGATCATCAATTCTTGTTGCGATTTTTCGAATGGTTTGGGAACGATACCATTCCGGGAATAAACCATAAGGTCTTCCCGCGGAAAAAATCTCATTTGTAAACTGATAAGCGGCGTAATCGCAATTGGGTTCGAGTTCGGCGGTGTGAACCAGTTGATCGATAAGCGTCGGATCAAGAAAAGGCCAATCCGCTCCAATAAACACACAAGCATCTACCGGAAAATGTTCCAGTGTTTGCTGGAGTAACGAAAGTGTATCTCGCGATGCAGACGAAAATACCGGAACATCAATTGGTGTTAATTGACGAACGATGTCACCGTTGATACCTTCTTCAGCTAATACGACAACTCCATTGAGCAGTTCACAATCTGTCATTTGACGAACTACCCATTCCAATACGGATTTCCCTTCGAGCCGTCTGGCAACATGACGGCGTTGTTTTTCGGTTAATAGGGTACCCTTAACAATTCCAATTGTTTTGAACATAGCACATTCCTTTTATTATGTGGGGGGAAACTAATAAAAATCCAAAAATGGATCTGTAGCCAATGGGCAATAGTTATTTTTTATTATACAACTAATTAACACTGAATCAAACATTGTCTTGTAAATATAATTCAAAAAAAAATATTTTTTCCGTTTTTTGGGAAAATCCGAATCATTGTACCTACTCAAACTTTTCCTAGTGTTCACATGCTGGTGTGGACATTAGTGTTAATTTGGGTATTTTGGGTGGTTAATCTTTTTTTCTTGCTGGCGTATAGAGCGACGTCGAGTACACCGTTTTCGTTCCATCTCATTCCGTGATGTTTACAGCGTTCGGCGACGGCGGTGTCATTCCACTTTTCGACTCTGGTACTGGCAATCCATAACCCTTGTTCATGCCGCCAGGCATAATCCGGAATGAGACACCTTTTTCGTACCAGATAATCTATTAATCCCTCAACCCTGTTACGAACACGGCAACGCGGTAATAATTCTTTTAAGACCTCAATCGCTTTGTTGAC
>JAITIZ010000592.1 GCA_031279215.1 Planctomycetaceae bacterium | reverse complement strand
TTTACATTAGGTTTTTAGAAGTTCCCCTATCTTAATCTTAATTCTTATTTCTTATTTTTCCGGTTCAATGCAACAAACGACAATAATAATTTTTTGAGAGTTATAATTTTTTTGAGAGTTATTATTCTACCTGTTGGAGTTGACTCCAAGTCAATGGGGGGTAAAGAGGAATTATTTTATCGCCGAACAAATGGAAAATCGCCGTAATCTCTTGAAAACACCCTATTTTTTGATATGATTCTATCTTCGGTCATGAAAATCGAGGATATTATGCGAAGAGCCGATCACCTTATAATTGTGTTGGCGCACTCGTTGACAATAAATCAGAGTATCAGATCGGTAACTATTCTGTAGAATTTTATTTTGAACACAGAATACACGGGATATACGGAAATTGAGAGAAAAGAATTTTTGTAATATTCCGGTTGAAATGTTACTTAGATTTAAAGTTGGTTCTTGGTGTTGAGGAACACCATACCATTTCCAAAACGATTTTGCACAGATTTATAAACAGATTTATAAACAGATATATAAACAGACTTATAAACAGACTTACAAACAGATTTACAAAGGAGAAAACCATGTTAAAAATTGGTATTACGGGTCTTGGTTTTATGGGAATGATTCACTATTTGGCGTACCGGAAACTCAGTAATGTTAAAGTTACCGCTATTTGCGAAACAATTCCTGAACGCCGTCAAGGTGATTGGACAAGTATTAAGGGTAATTTTGGTCCTCAGGGAACGAATATGGATTTGACCGGTGTTGCAACTTATGCGGATTTGAACGAAATACTTGCTGATCCGAATGTTGACATGCTTGATATTTGTCTCCCGCCCAACGCCCACACCGCAACCGCAATTGCCGCATTGAACGCCGGAAAACATGTTCTTTCCGAAAAACCGATTGCCCTGAAACTTGAAGACGCCGACCAAATGGTTGCTGCTGCTGAAACAAATCATAAACTGTTTATGGTGGCTCATGTTTTACCGTTTTTCACGGCGTATGCTTTTGTTTATGAAACAGTTCAGTCGGGTCATTACGGAAAGTTGCTTGGCGGACATTTTAACCGTGTGATTTCTGATCCGGTTTGGCTTAAAAATTTTTACGATATGAATACAATCGGCGGACCGCTTCTGGATTTACATATTCACGATGCTCATTTTATTCGGTTGTTGTTTGGGTTACCGAAAACGGTTCAGAGTTTGGGGCGGTTGCGGGGCGGAACTCCCGAATATTTTAGTACACAATTCCTCTATGAGGATCCCGATATTCTTGTTACTTCAAACAGCGGTTGTATTTTTCAACAAGGGCGTCCGTTTATGGCTAATTTTGAAGTTCATTTTGAAAAAGCCACTTTGGTTCTTGATGGTCCGGTTCCAACTATTTTGACCGAAGACGGAAAAACCGAAAAAGCAAAACTTCCCGATTTAGATGAAATTGCGGTATTTGCCAATGAATTGAAAGAAGTTACCGATTCCGTACAAAAAGGAACGGTTTCACCAATTCTCGGCGGTCAACTGGCACGCGATGCGTTGTACCTTGCGTTGAAGGAGATGGAGTCAATCCAAACACGAAAACCGGTTAATCTGTAAAAAAAGAAAACAAACACGGCAATAAAGTAAGTCCGCAGATTACGCCGATAAACACAAAAGGAATTGGGTGTAACCTGCGGACATACCCAATAGTTATAAATTTTATTATACGAAAAAACAATGTTCCGTTTATTTTTCTTATTTTGTTCTATTATTTCCTTTTTGATTCTTTTTTGTTCCGGCTGTAAAGACAACACAATTCCGGCAACATTCGAATCAAATCAACCCGAAACGGAAATACAATCCGCTCCGCCATTACTTGCCAACCCGCTTCAACCGCGTCCAGCCGTAAACGTTAAAGAGTTGGCGGCGAATGAAACAAAAACAGAACAAGTTATTCCTGTTACGCCGGAATCTGTTCAATCCGGATCACTCCAATCCGAATCGGTTAAACCGGAACTAGTTAAACCGGAACCGGTTAAATCAGAAACAATAAATTTGGAAACGGTTTATTCGGAAACGCCGTTGTCGCCCACTCCTCCGGTAAACGACATTTTTATTCAAACCGCAACAGACCAAGATATTGGAACAACTTCAACCGGTTTGGGTTTTGGAACACCCGATACTCCGTTTGCAGAATTACCGTCAACCAATGTAACAACATCTGTTCAATCATTAGAAGGAGTTGAACCGACAAAAGAAGCCGAACCAACAGAATCTATTAAGTCAACGGAAAAAATTACGGACTTTTCTATGCCGCCGAAGGAACCGGTAACTCCGAAGGAGTCGGAACAAGTTACAATGCCGTATATTCCAGAATCACCGTTATCATCTGTTCCCGTAATACCTTCCGAACCATTTGTTTCTGATTCCGTTCCTGTTACGCCGTCTCAGGTCAATCCGCTCCGGCATGAAACCAAACCTACAACACCGGATATTGTACAAAATCAAACGGAATCACCTACAACACCGGATATTGTGCAAAATCAAACGGAATCACCTACAACACCGGATATTGTGCAAAATCAAACGGAATTACCTACAACACCGGATATTGTACAAAATCAAACGGAATCATCACCGAAACTGAATGTTGCGAAGATGAAGACTGAACCGTTAGAGTTAAATGTTGTGTCCTCTGAAGCGAAACAACCGTTTGATTCGATTACGGTTAATGGAGAGTTGTTTGTTGGTTGGGAAAAACCGAAACTGCTTCTTGTGTTTACCGGATTTTTGAACGGTTATATCGAACCGTGTGGTTGTGCCGGTTTGGAACAGATGAAAGGCGGTTTGAGTAGGCGTTATACTTTTTTCAAGGAACTCGAAGAAAAAAAAGGTTGGTCAATTCTTCCGATTGACGCCGGTAATCTCAATAAAGGTTTTGGTCGTCAGGAGGAGTTGAAGTTCAATTTTGTTATTGACGAAGCACTTCGATTGATGAAATATCAGGCAACCGGAGTTGGGAATCGGGAACTGCTTTTGCCAACGGATGTGTTAATTTTGTATTTTGTTGACGTACCGGGTCTTCCTCGATGTTACACTTCGGCTAATGTAGCAATTATGCAATTTGATCCTGATATTACAGCACCTTACCGTGTTTTTGAACAAAACGGTGTGAAAGTCGGAGTTACTTCGGTGATTGGTCAATCACTGCTCAAAGAGATTAACAACGATGATATTAAACACGAAGACGCTGTTAAACGGTTAAAAGAAATTTTGCCGCAATTTGTTGCGGAAAAGTGTGATAAGCGTATTTTAATTATTCACGGTTCGGCAGAAGAAACAAAACGGATTGTCAAGTCAATGACAGGGCAATTCGATTATATTATTCCGAGTGATACTCCGGCAGAACCGCCATTCCGACCAAACTGGATTGACAACAGTATGTTGATTGAAGTTGGCGAAAAAGGAAAATTTGCGGTTGCTATCGGTCTTTACGATGATCCAAACACGCCGTTCCGTTATCAACGTGTTCCGTTGGATTCCCGATTCGAAAATTCAAAAACAATTACCGCTCTGATGCAGCTTTATCAGGAACAACTTAAAGAAACCGGTTTTCAAGGGTTGGGAATTAAACCGATTCCGAATCGCCATACTGTTGAAAGCGGAAAATTTATTGGTTCAAAATCTTGTGCGGATTGTCACGAATTATCGTTTTCTGTTTGGAAAAAATCACGTCATGCCGCCGCATGGCGTTCACTGGCGGAGACTTCCAAACCGCCGCGAATATTCGATCCGGAATGTATTGCGTGTCATGTTGTCGGCTGGAATCCGGTAGAATTTTTGCCTTACGAACACGGTTTTCTGGGCGAAACGGAAACTCCGGAACTTGCCAATGTCGGTTGTGAAGCCTGCCACGGACGCGGTGAAAATCACATTAAAGCGGAACAAGGTTCTGATACGGCACTTCAAGAGAAATATCGTAAAATAATTCGTTTACCGCTTGAAGCCAACACCGCCAAAAAAGTTTGTATTCAATGCCACGACGGAGACAATTCGCCTCATTTCGATTTTGAAACTTATTGGAAAAAAATTATCCACAACGAACAGGAAGAGTAGTTAATAGTTAATAGTTAATAGTTCGCAAGCGGAATTTTTACCGTAATGGTTATAAATTTGCTTGCGAACTATTAACTACCATCCTATCGCTCTTTTAGGGCGAATTTTATTTTGATGTTTAGGGCGGGATGATTGCTGCACCGATTTTAATTGGCGGGACATTGGCTCTTGTTTTGTAAGGCAGAATTATTGGTTCGGAAATTACTTCAGCCTTTGGAAAACGTTTGTAAACCCAATCCGGTACGTAATTATCCGATTTGTTGTTTGAAATATTCCAAACGATCATGCCGCCTTTTTGATTCAAATCGGAATCAGTTGCCCATGTCCCTGACGGTTTTGCATTCATATTACTGATTCCTTCATCGTAAATATTCCAATAATAATGCAGACTTGGCCGATCACGCATTGCGTAACAGGCATATCCGCAAAGGGGCCAATCACCGGTTACATAACGGCAAGGAATCTCAAACCGTGAATACCAAATTTGATCACACTTGACACCAAAATCATTTGTTGCAAAAAGTTGTTTTTTCGGTTTGCCGTTCAGATAAGGAGTAAAAACTCCGCAAAGTAACAACAGGATCATTACAACTTCCAATACAGCAACCAATTTTAATGTATGAAAAAATGTATTCGGTAACTCTTTCGACTGGAATTGTAAAAGTAACCAAATTCCTAAATAAGTCCAAAACGGCGCACCATAAGATGCCGAAAGCCAGTAATTCTTAATCACCATGACAGCAATACAGATAAGAAACGGAATCATAAAACAGCAGAAAAGATATTTCGCACATTGTTTTTCGTTTTCGTTTTTAAGTGTTTTGAATTTCCATCGCCATATAAAATCAAGTGCAGGATAAAGTATGATAACAGTAGGTAACCAGTGTTCCATTTGATACAGTACAAAAAACGACGGCGCAATAATACGAAAAATTTGTTTCGAATAAGTATAACGATGATTAGCATAATCAAATGTTGCAAAATCATTTTGATATAACCAAATAATATGCGGTACAAAAATCAGGAACGCAATAATTGTTGTAAGATAAGGACCGATTCCGTACCATTTTTTTCTTCCTTCCGGTTGCGTGAACATGAAAATTAGCATTGATACAACAAGAAATGCCGCCGGATATTTTGCATGAAACGCAATACCAATTGATACACCCGATAAAATCCAATACAAAATTCGATTCGTTTGATATGCCTGAAAAAACAAATAAATGGAAAGCGACCAAAACGCAATTAATGTTAAATTCTGATTATAAACAAGTGAATGATAAGTAAAGAAATAATACGGTAGAATCGCTAAAGTTCCAATCAATGCCGATTTTTCAGACAAAACTTTTCTGCCAAGTTGCCAAACCGACCAGAGCGATATAATCACACAAATTTGTGATGCAATAAAAGGCGCAACAAAATTTCTGTTGGTGATAATGTTGACAATTTCTAAAATCCATGCCGGTAACATGGGATGTTTTCGCGTTGACAAAACCCATTCTTTGGCTATACCTTGAAGTTCAATAACGTCGGTTACTCGATAAGCTGTATGAAATACCGCAGGTAAAATAACCCACAACACCGCAGAAAAACTAACAAGTGACCAAAACCAAATTGCCGCAGTTTTCGGCGAAAAATCATTCATTGAATTCATCGTTTATTCTTTCTCTTTC
>JAITIZ010000532.1 GCA_031279215.1 Planctomycetaceae bacterium | reverse complement strand
GAAGCTTCAAGACGTGCTTCTTGCCAGAACAAACTAAAACAACTCGCGCTGTCCACTCACAATCACCATGACACACTCGGTTCTCTTCCGCCGGGGTGTAGCAAATACAACAGAACAGATGGGCGTTACCGTTTCAGTGCGTTTGTACCGATGCTCCCTTTTTTGGAACAGACGTCACTTTTCGATACGTTTATGCAGTCCTATTCAGGTACAAACCCATGGGTCGCAAACGAATTTTCACAAGCGGATTTGTCCGCGATTCTGCTATGTCCTTCAGACGATGCAGGATTTACGAGAAAACTCAGAGATGCTAATTCATTGATGACAACAAATTATCGTGTTTGTAACGGCGACTGGACAGATCGCGGTGATATTACTGAATATGAAAATAAACGCGGTATTTTTTCAGGATTCCGTGATAACAAAAAAGCAATGGAGTCTGTTACAGATGGAACAAGTAACACGATTATATTCTCGGAAGGTGCTATTCCGGCAATCGGAGGAATGAAAACGATCTTCGGTGAAATGGCAAGAGTAACTGATGATTTACCCAAAAACGGAGAGTCTCCAATAGATGTGTTTGCCGCAGAGACTTGTTTGAAGACAAAAGGTACTGGTAATTATTATGCCAGCGGCACGACTTTGTCATCAGATAGAATTGGTCTGAGAACATTTGATTCTTTAATTCAGTACACAGGATTTGCAACGATATTACCGCCCAATAGTCCAAGTTGTTACAGAGAAACGGCTGATAATGAATCTGGAAGTGGTACTACCAGCGGTACAGCCAACTATGCATGTTTAATTTCTGTAACTTCATATCATAACGGCGGAGTGAATGTCTCGTTGTGTGATGGTTCGGTTCGTTTTGTTTCACAGACGATAAATTGGGGTTCAGACACGACTGCAAAATGTGTTGACTCAGGTACATCGCCATTTGGAATTTGGGGAGCAATGGGCAGTATTAACGGCAACGAACCTGTAAGTCTGCCATAATATTACCGTTCACAAATAATGTAATTATTCAGGAACGTTTTTATTTTTCGATATCCTATTATAAATTGGTTGTTTTTTGAATGTTTGAAATTTGGTAATATATCAGTGGAATTTTCGCTTTTTTGAGATCACGAAACACACGAAATTTCACGAAAAACACGAACATTCTTCACCTTGATAACAGCTCTTGCGGTTAATCGTATAATTTTAGTGTGTTTCGTGAAATTTTGTGTGTTTCGTGTTTAAAATAGACAGTTACAAATTTGTCTCAATACCGGAAAACTATCAAAATTACCAACAAAAAAATTATCAAACGCCTGAAATATTACAAAAATTCCGCTAAAACTCTCAAGAAATTAGGACAAAATCGTTACGGAACTTCGGTTTAAGCAGCCTGTGGTTTAAGCAGCCTGTTACAAAGTATGGAGTCTCTATTGATGGAGTCTCTTTAATTGTTGCCGATTTATTCTGCGAGGGATTTGAGTAATTTTTCGGCGGCGTTACGTTTTGGGAAATTGACATTTTCTGCTAGTGCTGTTTTCAGAAATAAAACCGCTTCTTCCTTGCGGTTTTGTTTCGAAAAAACCACCGCAAGATAATAGGCACCCGGAGAATTTAATTCATTCGCGTTAAAATACCGCATCAGAATTTTTTCTGCTTCATCCAAAGAATTAGCCTGAATCAGTACCCATGCCAATGTCGTTTGAGCATCGACAGAATACGGATTCTGATCGGCGTTTCGCTTCGCAACCGTAAATGCACGACGCAATTGGTGAACATCATTCTGTTCACAAAGCGCAAGGGATAAACCAATCATTGCTTCAGAATTGTTTGGTTGTGCTTCGGTAATCTGCATAAATTTTTCTTCCGCTTTTTTATAATCTTCAGCATAAAGATCAACAATTCCAAGTATTATTATTGCATCGGATAAATTGGGATCAAGTTGGTGAGCTTTTTCGGCGAACATTTTTACTTTATCCAGATGGTTCCATATTAGTTCCAAGTCGGCAGCCGCAATCAGAACTTGCGGATTATCTCCGTTTTTTTCAATTGCCTCAGTAAGATATTGGGCGGCTTCGTCGTTTTTTCCGAGTTGTTCTGAGAGTTGAGCAAGTAGAATCAACGCCGGAAGTAGTTTATTGTCTAGAGATTCCGCTTGGGAAAGAATTTTGATGGCTTCGTCTTTTTGACCAAGCCGGAACCGTACCAAGCCAAGACGATAGAGATGTCTCGCATTTTCCGGTTCCAATTCGTGTAATTTGACCAACTGCTTAACCGCTTCATTCCAACGTTTCCGCTGTTCCGCAATATCTGCCAGAAGTTTTTCACCGTAAATCCGAAGCGATTGTTGACGTTGCGGGTTGATGGAAAATTTTTCGACAAGACCTAACGCATGTTTACTCAACATAGAAGATTCAAGGTATCGGGTTTCAGAAAGCGCAATATCCGCAAGAAGTAAAAACGCTTCGGGATCCTCCGGAAAATCTTCCGCCGTTTTTTCAAGCCAAAACCGCATTTTGTCAAAAAACTTAAATTCCAACGAAGGATCAAGGAATGCCATCGCCGCATTCACACCGCCCGGACGACTACCCGGTAATTTTTTCATCGCCTCCGTGAAATATTTTTCGGCAATTTCATTGTCTCCATTCATTGCTGCTTGGACACCCTCAAACACTTCAGGGTTTGAAGGCAAAACACCAGAATATAAACGCCCTTCCTGACTCAGTAATTGAGGAATCATGGTATTCACAGAAAAAATGAGAAAAATAAAAAAAGTACACAGAATTTGTACAATCGGAAATTTCATAATCAATAATTTGGTAAAATCTTTTATCTTTTAATTGCCGAACCACTAAACAAGTGTTATATTATAGCATAAATAGATTGATTGGAAACCGTCCTTCCAATAACGGCAGTTTACCCAAAATAAAACAATGCCGAAAGTGTTTTCTGGAGAAATTATTCAACTCGTAATTTTTTTCACAATCTTAGCGATTTTAATAGCCGTCGCAATTTATGTGGTAAGATTATTACATGAGAAATCGGTACAAAAGGAACTTAGCATAGAAGATCTCCTCAATAATTTTCGAGAATTGAAATCACAAGGCAAACTCTCCGAATCAGAATTCCGAATTATAAAGAAACAACTCGCCTCCCAAATTGTTTATAGAGAAAAAAATAATAAAACACAAAATTCGGTTGATCCGCTTGTTCTAATTGCCAAAAGTATCGTAAAAACGCAAAATAATGATCTTGAGGATTTTTCAAGTTATATAAGTAATAACGAAGAAACACAAATTGCAGGTCATTGCGATAACGATGGTAACGACAACACAGTATTCAATCGATAAAATTATTTTACTAAAATTATTTTATTTGATTCGATAAAAATCATAAAGAGATAAAACACCATTCTTTTTTTTTCGTAATAAAGAAACGATTGGGATTACGGAATTGTTTAAACTAAGATTGTTTGGGCTAATATATTTTTTTTTGCTAATCGTAAAGCCAAGGATGACCAAAAAGTTTCCAAGGATTCGGACAACATCGTTTCATCGTGAAAAATTTTTGTTTAACCGGTTTATGGAACCGGTAATCACGTTGAAAGACAGACATCATTGAACTTTCGGAAACATAAACCTCAAGCAAAGAAAGGCTGATCCATGTCATCCGGGCGAGATTCCAATTCTAATTTGAACAAAGGGAACGGCGGAACAAATAAAAAAAATGCGTTTTGTTCCTTTTGTCATAAAAGTTACCGTGATGTAGGACCGTTGGTTGAAGGTCCGGGCGATGTTTACATTTGCGGTGAATGTATTGATTTATGCCAGACAATTTTAACTCAAGAATGTCGTCGGCGTTACGGTTCCAATACGAAACCCCTCTCCAAAGTTCCATC
Organism: Planctomycetaceae bacterium; assembly: GCA_031279215.1. GTDB lineage: Bacteria > Planctomycetota > Planctomycetia > Pirellulales > Thermoguttaceae > WRKP01. The sequence continues at coordinate 4,518 of JAITIZ010000532.1, read as the reverse complement.
TCCGCGCGAAATCGTTACACGAATTAACGAATATGTTGTCGGTCAGGAACATGCCAAAAAAGTATTGTCGGTTGCTGTTCACAATCATTATAAACGGCTCATCAACAAGGATGAAGGCAATGATGTGATACTTGACAAGTCCAATGTGTTGTTAATTGGTCCCACCGGTTCCGGCAAAACCCTCCTCGCTCAAACATTGGCTAAAATTCTCGATGTCCCCTTTGCAATCGGTGATGCTACAACTTTAACCGAAGCCGGTTATGTTGGAGAAGATGTCGAAAATCTTATTTTGAAACTTTTACATGCTGCCGAGTTTGATGTTGAATTAGCCCAGCGGGGAATTATTTACATTGATGAAATTGATAAGATCGGTAAAACGTCACAAAATGTTTCAATTACCAGAGATGTTTCCGGTGAAGGTGTTCAACAGTCGCTTCTCAAAATGCTTGAAGGAACAATTGCCAATGTTCCGCCGCAAGGAGGACGTAAACATCCCGAACAACAATATATTCAAGTAGATACAACAAATATCTTGTTCATCTGCGGCGGAACATTTGTCGGATTGGAAGATATTATTGGTCAACGGCTTGGTAAAAAATCAATTGGTTTTAATCAAACCGCTCCATTGAATCGGGAAGAACGTTGTTCCACTTATCTTTCAAAAGTAACATCGGAGGATATTAACCATTTTGGTTTGATTCCAGAGTTAGTTGGTCGGTTGCCGGTGATTTCAACATTGACTCCGCTGGACGAGGCGGCATTGATTCGGGTGATGAGCGAACCGAAAAATGCGTTAGTGAAACAATATAAACGCCTTTTCCAAATGGAAGATGCCGATGTCGAATTTACAGAAAGTGCTTTGATTGCTATTGCCCGCAAGGCTCTTGAAAAAAAGACCGGAGCTCGCGGTCTGCGGTCAATCGTCGAAAATGTAATGCTCGACATTATGTATGAACTTCCCGATCTTCCGGCAGGCGAAGTTTATAGTGTAACAGAAGATGTGGTCGAAGGACGAGAAACAATATTACCAATGAAAGAACCTTTGACAAAAATCGCATAAGTTAATAGGTTACACCAATACAAGATTAAATAAATACAAACAGAAAACATAGTTTTAATTTTCGGTAATTTTCGGTAATTATGATAATGTTACCGAATTTTATCGTCAGCCGATGAGAACTTTTTTAGAACCGCAACCATGAGGAAGCGGTTCGTCTTTTGTAGCAGCGGATCAGACTGTAAAAGGACAATCATGGCAATAGAACAAATCGAAATCAATAACCTATTAGTTTTTTTGTAACAACAACTTTTCAATAGAATTTTGTAAAGGTGTCAATGTATTTATTGGATCAAATGGTTCCGGGAAAACAACCTTGTTGAAATTACTTTATGCGGCTTGTAATCGAACATACGAAAACATATTGCAAAAGAACAAACGGTTGTGTGATTTTTTTCAACAGATATTGATGATAAAGAAACAAAAAATATTTGGAAAACAAACTCAAAATATCGTCTAAAAATTAACGGTTCCACATTTGAATACCGTCATGATGAAATAGAGTGTACGTTCAATAAAGAGAACTTCGGAAAATTGGAACAAATATTCAATCTGTTTACATTCCTACAACAGAGATGCTTTCCCATTCCAAAGGTTTTTTGGCAATGAATGAAAAATACAAAATGCCTTTTGATACAACCCAAACGGATATTATTGTCAATGCGGAATTACCTGAAACGCGGGAAATATCAGTGGTTAATAAAACGTTATTGGCAAAGATTAGCAGCATTATTGAAGGTGAAGTTTTATATGAAAATGATACATTTTATATTGTCAAATCTTCGGGGGCAAAAATCGCATATCCCTACGAAGCGGAAGGTTTTCGTAAATTGGGGTTGTTGTGGAAACTAATTCGCAATGGATTACTGGAGAGCGGCAGTATCCTTTTTTGGGACGAGCCGGAATGGAATATCAATCCCGAACATTTACCGGTGTTGGTTGATATTCTGTTGACAATACAACGTAACGGAGTTCAAATATTTGTCGCAACTCACAACTATAATCTGGCAAGATATTTCGATGTATTACGTGAAAAAAATGATGAGATCGTTTTTTATAATTTGTCAAAACAGGACGGTGTTATGTGTTGCGATAAATCTGCGGAGTATATTAAACTTACTTCGAGTGTATTAGAAAAAGCAGATCAGGCTCTTTTTGATTCTGTTGCAAAATATGTTGTGGAGAATGACAATGACAAAAAGAATTTTTGAGGAAAGTGGATTTGTCTTTGACTTTACTCAACAATGTATTTTTGTAGAAAAAGCAGATGAACAAAATGTTGCAGGGACAAAAAGTGTCGATTTTATTGTTGAAACGGAAATATATTATTTGTATGATAAAATATTTTTAGTAATAATTAACAGGTGATTTTAACAGTCATGAAACGAGTTCTTATCACCGGCGGAAGCGGATTTATTGGTTTTCATTTAATCCAACGTCTGCAAAAGGAAGGTTGTGATATTCGGTGTTTGGTGCGAACAAATTCCGTAACAGATGTACTCAAAACATTTGATGTCGAATTATATTACGGAGAACTTCGTGATCGAGACAGTCTTATTAAAGCGGTTAAAGATTGTGATACGGTGTTCCATTTGGCGGGTAGAGTGCGCGCTCGGAAAAAGCGGGAATTTGACGAAACCAATCATTTCGGTACAGAAAATCTGGTGAATGCCGCAATACAAAATTCAACACCGCCGGTATTTCTTTATGTTTCATCACTTGCTGCTGTCGGTCCCTCAAATCGGGAACAACCTAAACGTGAAACAGATATTCCTTGTCCGATTTCCGCTTATGGTAAAAGTAAGTTGGACGGTGAAAAAGCGATAACTGTTGTTTCCGGCAAAATACCGTGTTCAATTGTTCGACCGGGTATTGTGTTCGGCGAAGGCGACCGGATGAATTTGGAACTTTTCAAAACAATTGACCGTTTAAGAATTTGTCCGATTCCCGGTTTTCGCGACAAAATTTATTCATGGATTCACGCTGCCGATCTGACCGAATTGATAATTACTGTTGCGCAATCGGGTGAACGGGTTATGCCGGAATCTCCTGTTGGTACGGGAATTTATTTTGCTGCGGACAATGATGGAATCCATTTATCTGAAGCCGGTCGGGAAATCGGACGCGCTTTAGGCAAACAACCAATCTATACAATTCGTTGTCTGCCGATTGCACTTTTATCTGTTTCCACTTTTTACGAAATATTGAAACAATTTACAAAAGTTAATTCGCCTTACGATTGGGCCAAGGCGTGGGAATCGTTACATCACTGGCGTTGTTCACCGGAAAAAACGCAACAACAACTCGGATTCGCACCGCTCATACCTTTTTCGGAACGTATTGACCAGACAGCCCGTTGGTACCGCGAACATCATTGGCTTTCCGCCCGCTAAACATTTTTTTGTAACAGCCTATTTTCTTAACAACCACATAATTCCAATTATCCGCAGATGACGCCGATTTTCGCAGATTATTTTAAAAAGTTTTTTGAAAATAGTTTTTTATATTTCTTGTCTATTCTTCCTTTGTTTGTGTCGTTATTTCCTACTCTCAAAAAAGAATCCTTGAAAATCCACGAAGATCGAATATATGAGAAAATCGGTGGACGAAAATCTGCGGACTATTTAAATAGACTGTTACGATATCAACTCTCCACTAATAATTATAATGTCCTTCGAGTAACTGTCTATTTTGACATTTTTGTTTTAATTTTTTTTAACACGAAAAACACGAAAGGTTTTTTAGATAGTTTTCGTGTATTTCGTTATTTCGTGATCTCAAAAAAACAAAAATTCCACTGATATATTAGGGATTTTCAAAGCGCTCTAAGGGAATCGAACCCTCAATTACAGCTTGGGAAGCTGTCGTGTTACCGCTACACTAAGAGCGCAGGAATGGTAAAATTATTAACAAAAAAAAATTATACCCAATTCGTTATTGTAAAAAAGTCCCCCCCAAAAAATTAAATTCGTATAAATTTATGTTTCAATGTTTTCAGCCTAATCTTTATGTTGATAGTGTTCTTGATTTAACACTGGAATGTCTTCAAAAGTATGAGCTTAAATCACTTTTACTTGATGTTGATTGTACCTTAAAAAATTACCGGTCGCAAAATATTAGGCCGGAAATTTTATCTTGGATTGAAACGATGAAAGACAATGGAATTGGTCTTTGTTTGGTTTCCAATGGGCGTGGTCATCGTATTCGTGGTATTGCCGAACAGGTAGGCTTACCGTTTGTTGCGCCGGCACTGAAGCCGTTACCGTTTGGTTGTTATGCGGCGGTGCAAACCATGAACTTCGATAAAAAATCAACAGCTATTGTTGGTGATCAGGTATTTTCTGATTTACTTGCCGGAAAACTTGCCGGTCTTTTTACTATTTTGGTTGTTCCCATGCAACCGGAAGAAGAACCTTGGTTTGCCCAAATGAAACGTCCATTGGAACGAATTGTTCTTCGCC
>JAITIZ010000493.1 GCA_031279215.1 Planctomycetaceae bacterium | reverse complement strand
CCCACCCCAACGCCCTGAAAGGGCAACGGGAAGATGATTAAATAACGAACCGTTTAAAATTTCCTATCGCCCTTTCAGGGCTTGTTAATTAGGGGTGATTTGTTACCCACCCCTGCGGGATGGGCTAGAATACTAACGCCCTTTCAGGGCTGCTATGGTTGTTCTCTACAATTATTCCACTGATATATTACAAAATCTTAACACTGCTGTCTTCTTGTCCCTTGACAGAGGAAACAAGTGTGATAAATTATCTTACATTGGTAATACGATTTTGTCAATCGTATTACAAAAAATCCAAATAAATGTTGCGCCCGACATGGCGGATACGATTCCTAACTTTTGACGTATTCAGTATTTCCATGCGAATAGGCAACACTAAACACTCTCCAAGAACAAGGTGAACATCATGTATTACCCGCGCAAAAATGCGTTTACGTTGGTGGAACTTTTGGTGGTGATTGCGATTATCGGCGTGTTAATCGCTCTGCTCCTTCCCGCCGTTCAAGCAGCAAGAGAAGCCGCCAGACGTGCCCAATGCACCAATAATCAAAAACAACTTGGTGTTGCGTTTCACAATTACCATTCGGCATACAACACTATGCCGACCTTTGCAGTCAATGCAAAACGGACTGGTACAAAAGCTGATGTTGAGGCTGCCGGAGGTGGAAATCCCGAATCAAGTTGTTGTTTCGGGGCAAAAACAACATCCGTTCTTTCACGGCTTTTACCGTATCTAGAACAAGATGCAGTGTTTGATACAATTCCGAAACGGGAATGGGTTTCTATTAATTGTGGTTTTCAACATTCCCGACTCAACGCTTTACCGTTTGAGGGGCGAACATTTCATACCGCCGCGCAGTTTCCCATTCCGGCTTTCCGTTGCCCTTCAGACCCTGCTCCCAATGTAACTTCAGCTATTGCTGCTGTTACGGCAACTTCACGAACAGTTCAGTCAGGCGGCGGTAATAAAGAAGCCGCACAAGACCCCGGTGAACCATCGACAACAGGAACCTGTAATTACATGGCTTGTACCGGATCTGCAATGGGAACTTATTATGATTTATTGTTTCCGACAGATGGTGCTTTCTCGTGGGAAGTTTGGCAAGGTATCGAAAAACTGACCGATGGAACAAGTAATGTCTTGATTTTCAGCGAATCCATTATTGGGGATGAATCAAATGGACTTGTTGATTCTACAATTTCGGCTCCTGATCCCATGCAACCATGGACACGTTGTGCTTATACCAACGCTGGGAATCCAGGAATAAATTGGACAACACTTGGACCAGGATTGACAACAGGGCATGTCAATCCCGATATTCCATCATTGATTACAACAGATGTAACAAACTGGATGGGTTGGCGTGGATATATGTGGTTGAGCGGGCGTCCTTATGCGACAACTTTTTCGACTTATTCCGCACCGAATCCTCGTTATCCTGATTGGGGAGCGATTAATGCTTACGGTTTTTTTTCGGCACGGAGTTTCCACCGCGGCGGTGTTCTCGTAACACTTGGCGATGGAAGTGTTCGTTTTGTTTCCAATAATATTGATGTAATAACATGGCGCAACTGGGGAAAAGCCGGTTCCGGTAGCAGTAAAGGAACTCTTTAGGTTTTCAATCTATTTTTAACAATGACTCATTGTAATTTTTATGAGAATATTTCGTTTTGCTATTGTATTCGCTACGGTTTTGACTTTGTTTATTTGCGGATGCCGAAAACCGGAACGTCCCGAAGGAATGCCGGATTTAACACCTTGTGTTGTTTCCGTAACATTCGGCGGTGAAAAAATTGAAGGAGTAGGCATCCAACTTCATTCTCAAGACACGGCAACAAACGAATGGGTTTCCGGTGGTCGAACGGATATTAATGGAAAAGCGATTTTGAAAACGGGAGTCTATTTTGATGGTGTTGTCCCCGGCAACTATATTATTTCGTTTCAAAAGTTTGCGGAACCGGAATTAAGCCCTGATGGTATGCTTCTCCAATCAAAACCATTGATTCCCAAAAAATACTTGCCGGATCAATCGAAGGAAACGATTACGGTTACGAAAGAACAAAAGGAATACGTGTTCGAACTCGAAAGATTGAAATAACCTGATCGTTTTGGAATTTTTTTGAACATACGAAACAAACCCAACTAACAAAACAGACGAAAAATTCTTGTTTCAACTTTTTTTCGTTTGTTTTGTTTTTCCGTGAATTTCGTATTTCTCAAAAAACTAGAAACAATTACCAAAATAAAAGTCTCGTAATATATCAGTGGAATTTTTGTGTGAACCACCGAAAAAGCAATAATTCAAAGGTAGGCGCAATATTTCGCCGAAACATCACGTCGGCGTACTTGCCGACTTGCCCCTGTTGACGGACGGAAATGAAAAACCAACCGTTGCAACTGTGGGTGAAAACGAAAACCTTTCGGCAAAAAGTTGCCTATCTTTTGTTTACCTAAATGAACACACCAGCCTGTGAACACTAGGAATTTCTCTGAAATATTACAATAGGGAACTTCTAAAAACCGTAATCTATCAGTGGAATAATTTTTTTGGTCCTATTTTCGTGGTCTTTCCTTAATCTCTTATGTTTTCTTAGTCCCGCAGGGACGAGAGAGTAGTTGAAAGTTGAGAGTGGATAGTGTCGCATGCGGAATGATTACCGTTTTGGTAGTAATCCGCTTGCGACACTATCCACTATCAACTCCCAACTACTCTCACACCTCTAGCGGGGTTAAGAGCAAAAAACAAAAATTTCACGGATATATTACTAAAAACCATATTTCCTAAAAATCTTGTCCTTAAAAAATAAGGACTTGCGAATATTTTTTTGAGTAAAATTTAGGTTTTTAGAAGTTCCCAACCGTATCATACTCATCAGCCATGGCAATCTCGTGCATCCATTCCTGACAAGTTTGCATATTGTAAATAATGTTCAATAAATTAGGACTTGGAGCAGTAATCGTTTGGCTTTTGAATGTACGAAAATCTGTTATTGGTAACGATTCTTGGGGAGGTTTATTGAGAAATAGGTATCCATGCGGCACCATCACTTCCTTGGCCCAATTGGTTAATTGTTGCCAAGTTGGTTTTTTTTGCCCTGTAATCCAACGATGAGCCGTTTCGAAAATTTTAGGGTAATCCTTCTCCTCAAGGCGTGAACGTTCCAACGCCCAACGTATTATTTCCGGTTTAATGTTGATTGGTACTGGCATGGTTTCTCCCTTAATGTTTCATAGATTACCATTTTTTTATGTTTTATACCATTATCAATTTTTAAAAAGTTTGAAAATGCGGCTTCATTTTTCAAACTTTTGAAAAAATATTTTGTCTTGCCGAGAATTGGGAACAATAGTAGAATAGTTGCTAGTTGTGATCGGATAAAACGATTCACTCCCCACCTATTCACTATTCACTATTCACTATTAACTATTCACTGCCATGTTGCCGCGTTACATCAATCCTTATACCGATTTTGGCTTCAAAAAGTTGTTTGGCGAAGAAGCCAATAAAGATTTATTAGTGGACTTTCTGAATGCGGTGTTGCCGGAAGAACACCATGTTCATCAATTGTCCTTCAATAACCCCGAACAATTGCCCAATAATATTGTTGACCGCAAAGCCATCTTCGACATCTCCTGTACCGGTGA
>JAITIZ010000482.1 GCA_031279215.1 Planctomycetaceae bacterium | reverse complement strand
TAGTTAGTAGTTAGTAGTTAGTAGTGAATAGTTAGTAATACCGCAATAGTTATAACTCCGCTTGCGCCACTATTAACTATTCACTATTAACTATTAACTACTAAGTGATTATTCTTAATGTTTGATTTGCCATTGATTTTGTTACTTCGATAGCGCCGAGGTTTGCTTCGTAGGAACGTCCGGCTTCGACGGCGTCGGTGAATTCGGTAACGAGGTTAATTCGCGGCAAATTGATAAAACCTTGTTCATCGGCATCGGGGTGAAAGGGGACATATTTCCGAATGGGTGGTAATTCATCGCGGCAGACTTCACGAACAAACACTCCTGCTGAGCCATTGGGGCCGATTGTATTGTCTTCTTGAAACAAAACATATCGCGGATCATAAGGTTTTAGTTCACCATTTTCGTTTCGTGTTGAGGTGATATTTGCCAAATTACTAGCGATGGCGGTCATTCGTATCCGTTGGGAGATAAGGCCGCTGGTACTAACATCCATAATTTTAAGCATTTTTATTCCTCCATGAGCGGTTATTTTCGGAATATTAGCAATTCCAAAAAGATGAATCAAGATCAAAAATCCCGCATCATCTCTAACAATTTTGACAATATGATGAGGAGTATGATGATAGGAGTAGATGATAGGAGTATGATGATAGGAGTATGATAATAGGAGTATGATAATAGGAGTGAACGGTGCGGGCTTGCCCCGCATTGTTAGACTTAACCAATAAAACACGGGGGGTAACTTCTAAAAACTAATATTAGGAGGAACGCGGGCGTCTCGCCCGCAATAACGGTAATTTCGTGCAGGCGAGACGCCTGCACTTCTAGCTTGCACTTCTAGCCTGCACTTCTAAAGGGACCAATTTATGACAGGATAAAGTATAATTACCACAAATTAAGACTCATGATAACATTCGTTCTTGGCGGCAACCGGTTGATTTTGAACTGCCAGAGCAATACCGCACAAAACAAGGTCAGGAAACAGAAATAGATTTTCCGATTCTATAAAAAGTGAAAGACCGATTTGAAGATGTTCCGCATCGCCGCCGACAAGAAAAATAGGCACACGGCTTGGTAAACCGGTTTCGTGAAGAGTTGTTTGAACGAGTTGATGAAATTGGCGGATTGCCCCAATCGCTCCCCAATAAATTCCGGCAGCAAGTGCTTCTTCGGTATTCTTACCGGGGTAAACCGCAAATAAAATGTTATCCATTGTAATACGCGGTAATTGCGCTGAGATTTTCGATAATGACTCTGCCATAGCGTTTAACCCCGGCAAAATAGCTCCGCCGGCAAAATAACCTTCACCGGCAAGTAGATCCACCGTAATCGCACTGCCCGCATCAACAACTAATATTCGCATCTCCTTTTCAAGATTGGCGGTGTTGAATGTTCGCCAGCAAAAGGCTCCATAAACCGACAACAACCGGTCAAGACCCAACCTCTCAGGAAATTCAACATCCGCCGGAATAGGAATATTTTTATACGAAATTTTTACAAACCGGTCATGGGAACGAAGTTGAGCCAGTTTTGTTTGCAATTCTTTCCAGGGAAAATTCCCGGTCTGCGCAATATACCATGTTGCCGGTTCTTCCAGACCGTCAAGCCACTGAACCACCGTGTTCAAACCGGAATGCTCAACATCACCGGAATAAACAGCGAGTACGGAATCCGGTTTAGGGACCGTTTGGCTGCCGGTATTATTTCGGAAGAGACCAAACTTGGCACGCGTATTCCCAAGATCAACTGCAATCATGGTTTTATCAACGGTAATAGATACTCAACAGTACTATTCATATTGTCAAGTTTCGGGTAATCCTCTTCAGGGATGTGTACCCGATAACGTTTACGCAATTCAAGTACAATATCAAGCAAATCCATACTGTCCATTTCAAACTGATCACGGAATGAAACTTCGTCTTTCATTGACGCAAAATTTTCATCCGGCGCAATATCGGAAAGAATATTAATTACGGCTTCTCGAATTTCAGATGCAGTCATAGGAAAATAAATAAAGAATGGGTTAAATAATAAACGGTTGTCAATCCGCTAACAAAGTTTCGATCTTTTTTAATGAGGGGGCACAATGTTCTCGAACTGTTTCAAATAGTCCCGCCATCGCATAAATCGGTTCAAACGCATATTCCAAATCACCATTGGTATCGATAATATCTAACGAAATCTTAAAAAGATAATCAGGATCACTATTCATCACCTCTTGAGAATTATAGGTCTCCCCAGGATAACAACCTGCCTGTTTAATCTGGTATAAACGGAAATGGTAATCATCAATCTGTACAGTATAAATAATTCCACAATAAGGCTCTTCCCTTAATTGATGTTGTACGGAAGGATCATAACGAAGCCGTTGCCATTGAATTTTTTCCTCTTGAGTCCAGACAATAAGACGAACAATTAATTTGACAACAGTTTCTCTATTCATTTTTTCGATTTATTTTGCTTCGTCATATTTTCCAACAATAACGACAGAGTTAATTCCGACCATACCAAACGAATTGTTAAGGATATAACGGATATTACCGACATTTTTTGGTGTTCCGATAACAAGGTTATCAATTTCGCAATCCGGGTCAAGATGTTCGCAATTAATTGTCGGATGGACAACCCCATCTTCAAACGACGGCAAATTACCGGCCAACTCCAAAACACCAATCGATCCCATTGCGTGTCCGATAAAACTTTTGGTATTATTAATGTATGTTTTTTGGGAATTTCCGAAAACTTGGCGAATTGCGGCAATTTCCTGAACATCACCGGTTGGAGTTGCGGTGGCGTGTGTACTGATCAAGTCGATTTGTTCGGGTTCTAAACCGGCTTTGGTCAAGGCTTTTTCCATACACTGTTTCTGGCGTTCCGGGTTGGGCAACACAAAATCACTTGCATCACTATTCATTCCGTAACCGACGATTTCACCGTAAATTTTGGCTCCGCGTTGTTGGGCATCGGGCAAGCGTTCCAAAATAAAAACGCAGCCGCCTTCCGAAACAACAATACCATTCCGATTTTGATCAAAGGGGCGTGAGGCTTTTTCGGGAATTTCGTGTTTTGCCAAAGCGTTTTCTGCGGCAAAGGCTGCGAAAATTCCAAAGGTATGAATACTTTCGGAGACTCCGCCTGCCAAAGCCAAATCGACTTCGCCCAAACGAAGCATCTGTACTCCCTGAATAAGTCCTGCATTTCCCGCCGCACAGGCAGCACCAAGACAATAATGAGGACCGGTAATTTGTAAATTCAATGTAATTTCGCCTGCCGGATTATTGGCAACTGTTCGCGGATTGTGAAAATGCGACCAGGTTGAACAGTCATAATCAAACTGTTTAATATTATGAATTTCGTTTTCTGTTTCGACATTGCCGTGTTCGGTAATTCCGACGAACACGCCGACTTGCGAAGTATCGACATGAGACCAGTTAATTCCGCTATCGAGAACCGCTTCATTCGCACAGTAAACAGCAATACTTCCGGCTCGCGTACCGCGGCGTAAATCTTTTTTCTTCTGATAGGTTGCGGCATCGAAATGGCAAATTCCGGCGAGTGTTTTACCAAAATAACGAATTTCATACGGTGAAATTCCGCTTTTTCCATTCAAAAGCGCACGGCGAAACTCTAGCAAATTATTACCATTGGGCGATGTCAAACCGACGCCGGTAATTACGATTCGTTGTGTGTTGTCCATTATTTTATTGATTATACTCAATGAGAGTTGAAAATTCAGTTTTTGTTGTTGGCAAGATAAATTGGGAAACGGGACAAACAAAATTTTTTATAAAGAAAAACACGGCAATTTGTTTCAACAAAAACGAATTTTAAAATGGAATGAGTATTTTTATTTACTGGGAACTTCTAAAAACTCATTTTTTTAGGAACGCAGGCGTCTCGTCTGCACTTTTAGGAACGCAGGCGTCTCGCCTGCACTTTTTATAGGCAATGTGCCGTCGAGACGACTGCGTTCCTGATGTTTTTAGAAGTTCCCTACTGTGATTAGGATATTAGGATACCTTGACTTCAGAAAAAGTCAATTACTTGTTTGATTTATTCGGTAATATTTCAAGGGAATTTTTGTTTTTCGCTCTTAACCCAGCAACAGTTAATAGTTAATAGTGAATAGTTAATAGTTAATAGTGAATAGTTAATAGTTACGCAAGCGGATTACTACCTAAACGGCAGGCATTCCGCTTGCGTAACTATTAACTATTCACTATTAACTATTAACTATCCACTATCCACTATTTACTTAATAAAAATTTAGATATTTTTTTTAGATGGGGATAATTAGTGAAGTGAGAAAGGGGAATTTTCCGATGAAAAGTGTACGCATTGGACATTGTTTTCTTTTTGGTTTACTTTAATGAGAGGAAAACAAGTCAAGGTAGAGAAAAGATTATCGTATTATCGAAAAAAGAAAAGGAGAGTCTTTTTTCCGATAAAAAAAACGAATTAAGGAGAGTTCGTTCGAATCGCCTGAACTGTTTTCGCTTCCTTGCTGACAGGACGATGGTGAACGATATCTGAAAGAAAGGTTGTTTACTTGTATGAAAACAATGAATGGATTCATGAACGAACTAGTAGTCAGGAAGGCAACAAAGAAAAATTGGAAGACTCGATGCGGTTCCTTCCTGTTAGCCATTCTAGCAACTTGTTATGCCGGAAATGCACTTGCTGAAGTACAACTCACTCCACGTCCAGGTCTTGGAGTCTATACTGATTTTAATCTAACTCCAGACACTGTTAATGGTCCCATAATGGGAAATAGTATGGCAAATGGTCGTCCCAACGGAGATTCGTTTTTCTGGGATGGTGACAGTACAGGGCGTAATCTTAATGCATTGGAAGAATCAGGAATTACCGTCAACATTGTTACGAGAAGACCCGATGTACCAGATCCAATTTATGGCACAACAACTATTACCCTTAATTCGAATTTAGCATTTACTGCACCTGGCGGCGGTGATGTTTATTTTTTAAGTAACTTAACCTGGAGTGGTGCAGGTGCTTCATTTTCGGTGGAAGGAGGTTCTTCAGGACAAGTTCATGTCGGAGGTGGTGCTACTCTCGATTTGGCTAACCATTTGTCGGTCAATGAAGGCGCAACATTAGTTATTGATATTTATGGAGGTGGAACCAGCACCGCTGGTGGCATTATTGTTTCAACAGGCAGCAATAATACAGGAACGATTGACCTTCAAGGAACCGTTTTAACTCTCAATGGCGATTTGGGTGGTAGCGGAACCATTAATCTTAATCCTTATGCAATGTTGATAGTCAATCACGGTACGACTAGTCAAAATATCAGGGGAGCACATAGTCATGGTGCCAGTTCTACACGCGGTCAGATTAGTGTGAGCAATAGTACAGAATTTCATGGACATCTGATCAATGATATTAGTTTTACCGGCGGCGGGAATGCATATATATTTAGTGATAATACGACAGAATTAAATACTCTTCATGTTCACGACGGTACTAATGTTATTTTGGAAGGACCTGCCAATCTTGGAAATGCAGCGGCTTATTTGTACAATAATGGTGGTATTTCCAAAGATTATCGAAGTTCCACCGATAATGGAGCGTTAACAATTGCCAATAATATTCATATTGAAGGCAGCGGGATGTTAAATTCAATCATTACCCTTAGTGAAATTGGCTGGCAAGGGGATGCGGATCAGTTAGCGGACTACGATATGCGATTCGTGATTAACGGTGAAGTTTCCGGCGGATCAATATTAAACATTAACGATACCTTCACTGCTGCTGGAACAGTTGTTTTGACCCACGACAATCGGAATTATGGCGGGAATTTTCAAATCCATCGAGGAGTATTGGAAATCAGTAACCAAACCAATTTAGGAAACAACACTAATTTTATTCAAAACACAGTTTATATCGGTGATACTATCAGTCCATTAGAACGATCTGTTTTTCGTGTTGTTGGTAACGCTGAGAATAAGTTAAATCCAGAAATCATTGAACATTGGATTAACTTAGAAACCCAACATTCATTTTATGAAGTTTTTACAAATGCTGTTGATCAAACGAAGTCGGATTGCGACAGGTTTATCGTGTTACAAACCGGTCAAATCAATGGAAGCGGTACTTTGAATAAGAGTGGCGATGGTATTTTGGAACTTGGTAATTTCAATAGTTATTCCGGCGATACGATTATTTGGCATGGTGTTTTACGAATTAGCGATGCCAACCAAATTAACAATACTCAATCATCAAAACTCTATATCGGCGGTGATACGTTGATGGAGGAACATAATTTTCGTCCGGTATTTGAAACCAAACATACCGACCTATCAACCGGTTCAATTGTTATTGATACCGGCGTTGTTATCAATTTGACAAACAGTACGGTGCGGACAACCGGCATTAATAATGAAACTATTTTTAC
>JAITIZ010000450.1 GCA_031279215.1 Planctomycetaceae bacterium | reverse complement strand
ATTTTTGAACAATTTTGTCGTTTTTTGAATATTATAGAAACGATAATTCTCTTCATTTCTTGTAGCATTTCCTAAAAATTGTCCCAAATTCTGTTATCGTACCGGTAATTTTAAGTGATTTCAAATATTCTGAACAAACGCACTACCTAAAAATTCTTCCCGATTCTATTGTCGTATCGATAATTTTAAGTGATTTTAAAGTTATCGGACAAGCACACCATTCCTTTAAAAACGTAAAATCAGCAAAAAATAAATAAACATACAAAAATTCTCATATATTACCAATCTAAGTTAGTTAGAAAAGTAATTCCTAGCAATATAGGTATATCTTGCTGATTATCAGTAACAATATATCCTTCAGAAAAAATACCATTAAACCATTTAATCGGATGCCGAAAATTTAGATAACGAGTCATTACTAGTCGATCATTTTTATACCATTCGTCTTGCCAAAAAGTACGTTTTAAAAAAATATCACCGTTGGTAGAAGTCCATTGGCAACAATCAATTGTAGTACATAAAAGAGTTTTTTTAAAACGTAATAGTCTGGAATATACAAAATTATTTTTGTTAGCTAAAAAATTTCTATCAATTATTTGATATAATCTGTATCTACTATATCTTTGAAGAGATGAATTATATTTCATCTGTGCAAAATAACAAAAATCTTTATACATCCAATATACGTACCTCCCTAAATCAATATGAAATCTAATTGGATTTCTATTTACATATATTCGAGGAGAAAAACCAACTACCATCTGACATTCTATTACATAATGCATGTTTTTTCAATATTAAAAAGTGCTATTATTTTATGGAGACCATGTCCCTGTTACAGAACCACACCAACCAAAAGCACAAAGACGTGCTCCAAGTGTGTATCTTCCTTGATATAATTCTTGTTTTGAAGCATCATATTGCCAACTTCCATCCGGCATTATATTCCAACAGAAACGTGCCCCTGCTTGTGCCTGAACAAAAACTTCAGCTACTACATATTTTACTGCAAATTTGTACTTTGAGTGAAATCCTACCCTAATATCTGCACCACCTCGTATTGTTCCACTAAATCGTGGATTTATACAAAAAACATCAGGATTACCTGGGTTACATTCATCTATTATATGTCGAAAAGATGCTGCTGTTTCAAAACCCAGTTCTCCACGTAGTCCAACATATCCCTTGGCAAAGATATGAATCCCGATTTTCGCATTTTTCCACTCTTTATTGATATCCCAACCAACAGTAATCTCAACTCTACCCAATACTTTAATTGTGAGTCGCTGGTCAGAATAATTCTTTTGTTGACCTCTGCAACATTTTGTACAAGTACGAATACTACCTTCACCCTCAAGTTTAACACCTATTTTGACCGTTACATAACTAGGAAAAATGGGATTTGAAATTGTTGTTGATGGTAATTCAAACCTAAGGGATGAATGCGTTATCGCACACGTAGAGGATTTTCCCCCTATATCGACCTCCTCAGTACCCATTGGATCGCTAGAATCTAATGGGCTATTGCCGACATATTCATACAGCGAAATGCCATCTAGATATCCAATTATATCACGATTCACAAATCGTCCAAACCAAGAGCTTAGGTACCGTGTTCGATACAATAACAATCCAGTTTCTGTATCAAGAACTTGTCCGGTAAACGTTCTGTTCCAGTTAAATGTTGTTCCCGTTTTTATAGTAAAATCTTCATCGAAAACATTTTGTTTACCAAAGGCATCATAAGTGTAACATTCCTGAATATCTCCGTTTGCATCGCAAATTGCTACGACATTCCAATTTGGATCAGCAAGAGAATATAATCTTTCTTCGCCTGTTTCCCGCAACACTAAATCATCAATATATCGTAAGCCCCAAATGTAACTTGTTATTTCAGAACCGGTCTGCGATTCGATTTCCTGCCAACTTCCATTGAAAAATGATTTTGTAACAGTTGAACCAATTGTTTTCTTAATTCGTTGGTTGAGACCATTATATTCGTAACTTGCAATAAGATTATCATTTGAATCACGCACTTCAACCAAACGATTCCACGCGTCGTATTTTCCTTTTAACCCTGACATTAAAGTCATATTACCATTGGCGTCATGAGTAGCGATTCCTTGTAATTCATTAGCGGCATTGTGTGTACGGTTTTCAACATTGCCGTTTTGGGTGTATTGCGACCAGTTACCGGTTTTGTCAAAATTCCATGATTCAGAATGATTAACGGTCATAACTTCATTTTGCGCCGTATTCAAAACACCGCGATTCAAGGTTTTAATTTGACCTAAATTATCATAAGTGTAAAGTTCTGAATTAGCAGATTGAACAGGATCGTAACGTTTTATACGGTTTCCGTTGTAATCGTAGCCGTGAATAATATGAACAAACGGATTTGTCTTTCGTTTTATCGTACTGAAATTTTTAAGCCGTTTCAATATTCGTGGACAAGCACAGCAACACCAAAACAAATAATTGCATCAATAATCTTGGGGGGGGGTAAATTTTCCAGATAAACCTGCAATCAACAAAGTAATAATAAAACTTACTATAAATACAGGTATACTAAATAATGGAGCTGCTACTATTACCAATCCCCACAAACCGTCTCCACTGGGGGGTTCAAGATGCCCCACCAAAATAAATAAATACGTTGCAATAATAGGTAAAAATCGTAATGAATCTAAAACAAAACAATAAAAAGATAAAACACATAAAATAATAGGGACAAGATTAAACATTTCAACAATAAGTAGAAATGTGAAACCGCCACTACGATTTATAATCTCTAAATACCGAGGATAGCATCCCCAAGACAAATCACCACAAGTATTACTTATAAAAGGTAACAATAATCCTAATAAAAAAAGTAATATGGCACCGACATGTCTTCGCCCACTAGAATGAGATTCAACATTATTTTCTTTATCCATTAAAAAATTCCTTGATTATAGTAAAATATCGTGATCTATATTGGCACAAAAAATAACTAAGATTATTTATAAAGGCAAATTTCTAAAAACTTAAGCTTGTATTTGGAAAAATATTCATAAGTCGTTATTTTTTAAGTACAAGGTTGTAAAAAGCATGTTTTTTTAGAAGTCACATAAAATGGACACATATCTCCATAATTGGTTATCAAAAAATTTTCTTCATTATTTTTTACAATCAGGAATACATCTGCAATTGTTTTTACGAGCTTCAAAGAAGCCTTTATCACCTGTTAAGGAGGAGGATACTGCTTTATAAAATGCTTCCGCCATCTTAAAACACCATTGTTTCTCCATATAAAATTGCTTACCCGGAAATTTTTTCTTACATGCTTCTTTCATGTCTTTTAAAAAATTATCATCACATGTTTTTCTATTAGAGGAACAAGTTCCCCAACACATATCATGATTGTTACAAGATGGTGTAAATATTTCTTTAGGGTACCTCTAATAATTATTTTTTTTTGGTTTATTTCTTTTGAGATTTTATTTT
>JAITIZ010000261.1 GCA_031279215.1 Planctomycetaceae bacterium | reverse complement strand
CGAATGATTGGCAGAAATAACCGACCTTCAAGCAATTCGAGATGAAGTTTTATTTTTGTTCCATATTTTTCCGCAATACACATTCGCGGTTTGGCGTATGGAGCTGAATGTTTAACTTTGGGTCGTGTTTCAATTCGGGGGGGTGTATTTGTGGCATGACGATGGTAGTAAACTTCATTGGGCGTTTTGTGCCGAGATATTGCATAACCTGTTTATAATCAACACATTAACATCAATTCCTTTACCTGGTGAACAACGCCGTTTTGAGGAGTGAACGGGACCGTGAACCGCCGCTTACACGTTTTCATAAGTCTTTGTAATACAAAGACTTACGTCGAATCGGAAAGAGGTGGCCGACCGTAGGTGAAAGCTTTTCGCCGAAGGATTTTTACCCACGGTTGCAACGTTTGAGCCGGTTTTCCCATTTCTGTCCATAAACAGAGTACAGAGTCAAGTCGGCTATCGCTGATGTAACGGATGTTTGAACAGGAACGGCTGGTTGAATAGGATCGATCTGTTGATTTTTTCAATCAAACGTGCAAGAGAACGTTTATGTTTCAGCGCATAAATCATCGCTTCACAAGTCTCTTTGCCCAAACTAGTGAGATTGAGAATTGTGGTCTTAATAATTTTTTTACCTTCACGTTTTGAGCTTCGAAGCAAGTATTGGGTGTGAACTTGACCTTTGTACTGTTTGGAAATTTTATCAATGTACATGGTATTTGATTATTGAATAATGAAATTGATTTGGAATATTGATTTGGAAATTGATTTTAGAACGCCTCGAATCGTAAGCCTCATCGCTACGATTCTAACTCAGCCAACGCCGCCGATCTCGCCGAAAAAACAAAATCACCAACTCATGGGTACGATTATAATAAAAAATTTAACCATACTTACGGTTATGCACATCTCGTCCCTGCGGGACTAAGAAAACATAAGAAATTAAGGAAATTCCACGAAAATAGAACCCAAAAAATTATTCCACTGATATATTACAAATGTTCGTGTTTTGGTTCTGTTAGGGACAAGAGGTTGATAGAAAATAAAATTGATTAAAAAACACTCATTCCGTAGGAACGAAAAAATTTTTACACGACACAATTGTAATATAGTCACAGAAATTCTACTGATATATTACATAAAATTATTGGTACGTTATCAAACTACAGTATTAAGGTGTCTCAAGCAGGAACAATGTTTCGGTGTATTTTAACGAACCTCGCCGATGAGGATATTCAAAAACGGTTACGCGGATTCGGGGTTGAAGTTGTTGATGTCGATACCGGTAAAATGCGTGAGGTCTCGGCGGTGTTACGCGATTTAGGGCGTGTAATGGAACAGTCATCACAACCTTGATGACCTATATCAGTCTTGCTGTTACTTTCGTCTGCACCACCATACTTTCCGCTGTTTCATTGATGGCTTCCGCTTTAGCATCACTTATTGCCATGGCAAGTATCGCGATTGCAGATCTCATTCAAACCATTGGAATAGGGATTGCTTACATATTAACCGCCATGACGCCCATTAGTGTTGTTATTTTTACAATTATTGGTTCTATATTACTCATGCTTTTTACGGTTCAAATGGTACTTATCAATTTGAATCGCATTGTTGCGGTTCTCTACGCCGTGTTAAACGGACCGGCTAATATCGTTACCGGCTGCTTTGAGCTTATTTTATCGTGAATGATACGTTTTATCACCTTTCTCATTTCTTCGATTATCGCGTTGTTTTCCTGGATCATTTCGGAACTCTGGAATCTTATCATACACTTTGGAATTTCAGTGATCTCGACTAATCACTGTGGCACTTGGGCTGGTATGGATTACTGACGCATCTTCGCAAGATAACCGTAAAACAACAGGAAACTTATAGCAACAATTAATGCAGCTATTACTTCTTGTACACCACAGAACCAATCGTAAGTTCCGTGCAATATTGCTGGAATCGCCAAACCAAGAAAAACCAATACAAACCAGCGAGAATGGGACGATACGGCTTTTGCAAAGTAGTAGGCGAAGATACCAGACCATAAGGCGTGAGCAAAAACACACGACAGAGAACGGAGAATGACGTTAACCATTGCCCCCATTGTTCCATGGGCAATACCAGTAACTAATCCTTCTGCTCCATCAGTTCGAAATCCATGCACTCCTCGCATTACCGTTCTTATTATTGCACTATTACTATATTGAATGTTTTCAAAAGCGGCAAAGCCCAAACCAGAGAAAAGCCCAATAAGCAATATCATCGTCGGTGAAGCATTTTTTCGTTTCCAGATAAGGTACCCGACAACCGGCAAAATCTTACATATTTCCTCACAGAGACCAACTTGAAAAATGAACCCAAACAAAGAGGTAATTGGGTTATCACTACTCGCTAAATTCATATAGAATTTGGGGAATATACTGTAAATTATAAGCAACATGGGAATACCGACAAAACCGGTGAAGAAAAAAGCAACAATTGGTAACGTAACTTTTTCGTTGCTTTTCAGGACTATTCCTCGCAGTATGCCGCCCCATAGTGCAGCGAAGAAAAACAACATCCCAACTAACTGCATTTTACTATCTTGTAACGTTCCAATTATCAGTGGTAATACACCGAGAACTAGAATAAGCCAGAACATTCCGTCTTTAATCAAACTAACGAAGTTACTCTCGTCAATCGGAATAATTTCTGCCTTAAAATTCGTTTGTCGGATTTCTTCGATGATTTGTTTTTTCGTCTTTTGGTAAATATTGGTTTGCGAATTGCCCGGCGACTGTACACAAGCATCAAAAAATTCAGGAATTTCATTAAGCGGTACCCAAGTGGTCATACCCTCATTAAATACTTTTTGAGAGGGTAAAATCTTACCGGCAACAATGCCTTTCTGAATGACCGAAGTTGTGTAGGGACCGAGTTTGTCTTCGGCATTACCGAGATACCATCGCTGGTCTGTTGGTGATTGTTGTACAGGTATGGCTTTATTAAATTCGGGAACTTCGTTGATTGCCATCCAAGTACTTGTTCCTTCACGGCAAACCTTCACTTTTGCTGAAAGTTTGCCTTCAAGAATACTATTACGAAGCATTTCCATGGAATAGGGACCTTTGGGTACTTCAGGAGTACCGAGAAAAAAACGGTTTGGAAGTTTTGAACTCATTGTAGTACAATTTCTTTCTATTTTCGCCTTTCAACAGATAAGCTGTAAAGCTACAAGAAAGACGCTTATGGTGAAAACTTGTAGAATTATTGGATGTTATCGCAATCAATATATCGAAACATAGTTTACTAACTACGTTGACATCCAATTTTTCCATTAATCATCAAACAGGTATCTTTAAAACTTCAATATTTCACCAAAAAATTATTCGTAATCTCTTAATTTTTCAATAACAAAAAATTAGCAAAACTAAATTTTAGAGGTTCCCAAATAACTTTTGAAAATATTTGTATTTCATTGTAAAAATTGCCAAGTGGGGAAATATTCATAAGGTATCAAGTTCTTCCTTCACAGAATACTGGCAGACTTTCAGAGCGCAAAAAGAAAGAGTACCAAATTCCGCTATTGCAATTGACACCCTTACCACAGAGTTTACGAAACAACATCGGTTTCGGCACTCCCTAAATAGGGAGTGTCCTTCGATGTTGCCTTCGTAACAAAAGCCTAACGGCTCAAAGTGGTAAAATTGTCAATTGGCAACTTGAACACTAACGCATTCATCAGATTGTTAAAACAAAAACTTTTATTTCGATATGTAATTCCTTTGGGTTAAAAATTTATACCAATACAAGTAAAAGTGTCGGCAATTTTACTACAACAGTTTCTAAAAACAATAGAGGGCTATCTTTAAAAATCAAAAAATTTAAGCTGAAATTTCCTTAACGATTTACGTAACGATATAAAATCCTTCGCCCAGAAGGGGCAATCAGCAATAACGTAGGGCAACGCCCTATGAAACAATTCCCAACAAACAATGCCCTGTAGGGGCAAGAGCCGCTATCCCTGATTTTGCTTTCGCCCTTTCAGGGTATCGTCAAGAAGTTTGTTTTAGCTTATAACCAGAGTGAGGTTATCATGTATTAGCCTGTTTGACATGTAGTTTTACGACGCTTTTGAGTAGTAATA
>JAITIZ010000092.1 GCA_031279215.1 Planctomycetaceae bacterium | reverse complement strand
ACGATCAAGTGAAACAACGCGGATAAAATGTAACTATTCAGCAGTTTACACACAATTTTAATTAACATTTTTAAGTTTATTTTTTTGAGAATACGAAATGACAAAATGGATGAACGATTTTGATCAATCTTTTTTCGTCTATTTAGTTTTTTAGTTTGTTTCGTACTCCAAAAAAATAAAAATAAAAATAAATTTTTAGAAGTAACTTAGATAACAAATGTAATAATAAAATGAATAACCACGCAACAATACAAATTGAAGATTTGTTAAAACAATATTTAATACAGCTTGAACAAAAATTAAATGGTGATGTTTTAACATATTACGGTCCTATCATGGATGAGTATGTTCCTGATTTCTTACAGATAATCGAACAAGCATCTCATGACAGCAAAAAACATGAGGATCTTTGGGTTATGCTCACCACAGTCGGAGGTAGTGCATCCGCGGTGGAACGGTTTGTGAATATTATCCGGCAACATTATAAAGAGGTAAATTTTATTGTTCCCGATCATGCCTATAGTGCTGGTACGATTTTTTGTATGAGCGGTGATAAGATATATATGGATTATGCCAGTGTACTTGGTCCCATTGATCCTCAAGTTATTAGTCCCAGCGGGCGATTTGTTCCCGCTCTTGGTTATTTGGACAAAATCGAGGAACTGATACAAAAAAGCAAAGATAATACGATAACACAGGCGGAATTTTTTATTTTAAAAGATTTTGATTTAGCCGAATTACGATCATACGAGCAAGCAAAAGAATTGACAATTGATCAATTGAAAAACTGGTTGGTCAAATATAAATTTAAAAACTGGAATAAACATAGCAGTACTGGTTTCCCTGTCACCCTTGAAGAAAAACAAAAAAGAGCAGAAGAAATCGCTGCAAAATTGAGTAATAGTAATCTCTGGAAATCACATGGCAGACCTATAAATAAGACTATATTAATCGAACAATTAAAATTGCAGATTGATGATTTTGGTGAAGATACAGAATTGAAAACGATAATTCGTCAATATCATAATTTCGTATCTGATTTCGTGACAAAAAACAATTTAGCCCCTTTTATACAAACAAGGAATTTTATATGAATATGCTCAGTACTCAATTAAAAGAAATAAAGGACGAAAAAAAAGTCCAGAATACATCAAACAAACAGTCTTACGAACAATATCAGAAATGGACAGATGAGTTCGATAGACTTGTCGAAACCGGTGTAATGCGTAAACGTGGATACCAATTACGTTCCATTTCCGATAGTCCCTTACAATTACCTCGTATTAATGAAGGTATTATAAAATAATATATTCATTACACTTAACTATTCAGTTTTCGTTTTTTGACGGGATAAACAGAATTTTACAGGATTTTAAATAAAAGACACAAAATTCTACTCTTATAAAGCCGAATTTTAAAGTGCAATAAGTATAATCAACTCATTTTATCCACGAATTTATACAAAATTGACATGAAAAAAATTAGTGGACAAAATGAATTATTGGAAGATTTTAACCTATTACGAGGATGAAACCTGTGAATACGTTGGTATGTAAACGTCTTTTTGAGAAGTTGGCGGTGCAGAGCGGGAAACGGCAATTTGTCATTACCGGTTGTGTTACGGATATGTTTTTTGTTGACGAAGTGCGGGGACTTTGTAAAAACATTGAGGAAGCCTTGTTGTATTATGCGGTACAACACGGATATGAAATTGCATTTACGATTGATAGTAAGATGTCGTTACGTTTTGCAACTCCTGAAATGCAGGCGAAATATCAGAAGATTATCGATAAAAAAAGTGAAGACCCGCAAAAGAAGCAAGGAAGTATTAAGCGAGGAAGCGGTAACACGTTCCAGCCTTCACCCTCAACCTCTGAATCTCAACAACCGTCGAACCAACCCGACACCGCTTCAGCCGCTCAACTAATTCAAAACAACTCGCAAGGCAAAGCGCAACAAATTTTTGACGGTATTCTGAACCGTTTACTTCCGCATCATACGAAATGTTTTGTTGTTTTGAGTTTTGCGGAAAGAATTTTGGAATACGGACAAAACGGAATGTTAACGGCGTCGTCGGAGCAGAAGTTGAAAACGGTGCGAGCGTGGGCGAAGGCGGTCCATGGGAATCATTATTCGTGCAGTATATTAATTGTTGACGATAATCACTGTGAAGAGTTTAAGCGGGCGTCTGATTTATGTGTTTCAGGTCTTGAGCATCGGACAATCGGTGTAACAGTGGACACTCCGACTGTATCGGAAATCGACGCAATGTTGATTCGGATCCGCAACCGTTATAGGTTGAGCGGTCATTCCCACCGTGTTGCGAAAACGGAAGCAGCGAAAAAACAGATTCTTTACAATATTGTCGAAACGATTAAGACGAAGTTGAAAGCAACTCCCAAACCGCAAAAATTGATTGAAATTCTTGAAGACGACAGTATTGAAAAACGCAAGGAAGTGTTGAAAGAGACAGAGCGTGAACTGTCGGAGTTAGTGGGATTACAGAAGGTCAAGGAAAAAGTCAACGAGTTGGTCAATCTTGCCAAGATGATTCATAAACGTCATGAACAAGGATTGGACACATCGGCGTTTTCGTTACATTCTCTTCTTATCGGCAATCCCGGAACGGGTAAAACGGTTGTTGCACGGATTTTGGCAAAATTTTATTTTGCGTTGGGGCTGCGTCGGACAAACAAGGTGGTGGAAATTTCTGTTGCGGATATTACGAGTGAGTTTAATCCGGGTGATGCGAGTGTGAAGTTACGGAATAAGATTGACGAGGCCATGGGTGGAGTTTTGTTTATTGATGAGATTTATCAATTTGCGGACAATCAATGGTTGAAGGAAGCGTTTGAAAATGTTCTGATGAAAACAATGGAAGATCATCGGGACGAATTGACGGTATTGGGTTCGGGTTACAGTGGGGAGTCGTTACAAAAAACGTTGAAAATCAATCCGGGTGTTCCGCGCCGTTTTTCACACCCCGACAACACCATTGAGTTTCCTGATTACAATTCGGATGAGTTGTTGTTGATTGCGGAATTGATGTTACATAAGGAGAAGTTTCAGTTATTGGACGATGCGCGGAGATTGTTGCAACGTTATCTTGAAGAGCGTATCAAAACCGGAAAGATGGAAAATGCCGGCGGGACGCGGAATCTTGTGGAGACGATGATTAAGAATGCGGCGAAACGAGGTGAATATAAGAGTATTTCCGCGTGTGATGTTCCGGTTGTTCAGCGTAACGAAACGATTGATGATATTCTTGCGGAACTTGATAAGAACTTTATCGGGTTACAAAAAGTCAAGGATCAAATCAAACGAATTGCGAAACGGATTGCTTATAATGAGCGTGAAGGATTGACGACGGATCGAAAATTCAATATGCAGTTTATCGGCAATCCGGGAACAGGAAAAACCACCATTGCAAGATATATGAGTCGGGTATTTAATGCGGTTGGATTGATTGAGGGAACGGAGGTGATTGAGGTTGCGGGTACGGAGTTGAAGGGTTCGTATCTGGGACAATCAAAAGATGCGGTTATTAAGCAATTCGACAAGGCAAGAGAAGAAGGTAAAGTTCTGTTTATTGATGAAGCGCATAATCTTTACAATAAATATGATCAGGACAGTTACGCAAAAGAAGTGATCGCGCAAATTGTTCAGGCGACAACCGCAACAAAATATGCGCGAGTATTTACAATTCTGGCAGGTTATCCCGAACCGATGAAGGAATTAATGAACGCCGATGCGGGATTATCGCGGCGATTTCCAGAACAGTTAATTGTTCATTTTCCTGATTACACAACGGAAGAGTGTTTACAAATTTTATGTAAACGGCTTGCTCAAAAGAAGTTCACGCTAAACCCTGAAGCAGTGGAGACGTTGTGTGAAATTATTGGACACATGAAGCAAGACCAAAAATTCGGTAACGCCGGAAGTATGTCCAATCTTGCCGACCAACTCTTTGACGAACACTTGATGGTGGACGATACAACAAAAATGATCACACTAGAAGATGTACAAGCAATTCAATAATAAAAAAAATTCTATACTCATCGCATTTTAAAATTCGGTTTTATACGAACAGCAATTTTGAGTCTTTTATTTAAAAATCCAGTAAATTCAGTATTATCCCGTCAACATTAGTTTATCCTGCCAAAACTACGGAGGTTGTTTTGTATTCTCAAAAATAATCTCGCAAAACCGGTGTAATCAGCAGACTAAAAATTCGTATGAACCGTTGTAAAACCGAAATAGTTTTGGGCGTTGTTGTAACAAATATCTTGCACCATTTTACCAATAAGATCGAAATCATTGGGCAATAAACCGTCGTGAATTTCCTGACCGAGTAAGTTACATAAAATACGGCGGAAATATTCATGTCGCGTGTACGATAAAAATGATCGGCTGTCAGTCAGCATACCAACAAATTGTGATAATAAACCGAAATTTGAAAGCGTATTGAGTTGTTTTTCCATTCCGTCTTTTTGATCGAGAAACCACCAACCGCTCCCAAATTGCATCTTGCCCGGTGTTTTTCCATCTTGAAAGTTACCGATCATTGACGCCAGCATTTCATTTGCTGCCGGATTCAAATTATAAACAATCGTTTTCGGTAACTTTTCTTCGCTATCAAGATGGTCAAAAAATCGTGCAAGACCGGCAGCAAAATGACCATCATAAATAGAATCAAAACCGGCATCAGCACCGAGTTGCCGAAAGAGCCGCGAATTATTGTTCCGAATAGCACCGATGTGAAGCTGCATCGTCCAACCGCGTTCCGCATCCATTTGGGCAATATGTCTGAGAATTAGAGATTGAATATGAACAAGCTGTTTTGCTTGATGATATCTGATTGTTCCGTTTACCGTATCACATTTATTGTTCCGTAAATACTGAAAACATTGGGCGGCTTTCCTGTCATGAAACCAATAATCAAAAGTTCCAAATCCGTGATCCGATAACCGACAACCGTTTTCATGGAAAAAATCATGCCGTTTTTTCAAAGCGGTTAGTAGATCGTCCAATGTTCGGATTGAAACTCCCGACACTTCACCAAGTTTGTCAAGATATTCATTGTATGTATTGAGATTTCCCGTAACAGTTGGTATTGCCTTATCTGGTCGGAATGTCGGTAAGACCTTAATATCAAACGATTTATCTGTTGCGATTTTTCGGTGATATTCGAGCGAATCTGCCGGATCATCAGTTGTGCAAACCAGGCGGACATTCATTTGACGCATAATTCCGCGTGCTGAAAATTCCGGCTGTTGAAGTTTTGCATTGGCTTCCTCCCAAATACTGTTCGCCGTGTCGGAACACAATAACCGATCCGCAATACCAAAAGGACGTTTAAGTTCAAGATGAGTCCAATGATAAAGCGGATTACGTAACGTTTTTGGAGTTGTTTCCGCCCATTTTTCAAATTTTTCCCAATCGGCGGCTTGACCTGTGATAAAATGTTCGTCAACACCGGCAGCCCGCAACGCCCGCCATTTATAATGATCTCCAGAAAGCCAGATCCGTGTGAGATTCTCAAACCGCCGATCTGCCGCAACATCTTGCGGTGAAAGATGACAATGATAATCAATAATCGGCATTGATTTTGCATAATCATGATAAAGCCGAATTGCTGCATCTGTTTGGAGTAAAAAGTTTTCGGTAATAAATTTTGTCATGGAAAATTCAAAAAACAAGAAATATAATTGTTCTTCACAAACGACATACATAAAATGATCTCAATTAACAATACCGCATTTTTACTAATTGTCAAGCCAAAGTAATTAATTCGTTTATTTGTAATATTTCAGTGTTTTTTAAATACGGAATATACGGAATGTACGGACAAGGATTGTTTCTTAATTCGTAATTGTCTATTTAAAATGATACCAAAATGTCATTCTTTCAATTTTTAAATAGACAATTACCTTAATTCCTAATCAACAACAAAATTCAATTCATGTCGTAAAAAGACATGTGTTTGTCGCATAATTACACTTGTTTTTTATTTTAGGTTGTGTAAAATAATTGTTGTTTTTTGTTAATTAAATTCTTAAGCGGAAACTCGAACTATGGGACGTTTAACATCTATTGATTGGATTATTCTGATTGTTTATTTTGCGCTGACGTTATGTATTGGTTTTTATTTTTGGCGGCAAAGCCGTTCACCGGAAGGATTTACTGCTGCGAAACGTTCCATGCCCGGTTGGGTGGTTGGTATCTCTATTTTTGCAACTTATTTGAGCAGTATCAGTTATCTGGCATTGCCCGGCAAAGCCTTTGCCGGGAATTGGAATCCTTTTGTTTTTAGTCTGGCAATTCCGTTTGCTGCATGGATTTCGGTTAAATGGTTTCTGCCGTATTACCGGAAAACCGGTGATGTTTCCGCATACGCCAATCTTGAATTTCGGTTTGGTTCTTGGGCACGCCTTTATGCCGGTATTTTTTATTTGTTGACACAAATTGCACGAATCGGTGTTGTAACGTATTTGTTGGGGTTACCGATGTCGGTTCTTTTGGGCTGGGACTTGGTAACAATTATTATCATTACAGGAATTATCACGACTTTTTATACATTTATTGGCGGAATTTTCGCGGTTCTTTGGACGGATGCTATCCAAACAGTGGTTCTTCTGGCAGGGGCAATTGTTTCGCTAATTGTTCTCATCTATAACATTGACGGCGGAATGCTTACCGCAATATCGTATGCATTTGAACACAATAAGTTTTCACTCGGAGAACTTGGTGTTATCGTAGAACAGGGAACCATTTCATGCAATTTCAGTACAGCAACAATTCTTGTCGTTTTTCTTTATGGTTTTTGTGACAACTTAAAAAATTTCGGTATTGATCAAAGTTATGTCCAACGTTATCAAACATCAAAAAATGAAACGGAAGCACGAAAAAGTATTTGGCTTGGTGCATTGCTTTATATTCCGGTTTCTGCTTTATTTTTTCTGATTGGAACCTTTTTGTTTGTTCTTTACCATACAGGACCGAACCATGAACGAGATCTTAATGAAGTTCGAAAAATTGTTGCGCATCAGAAATTGATTCAATCAGGAGTTATTCCGAAGTATCAGACGGATTCTCAAACCGGTCAACAAGTTTTCGCTACGGAATATCAGACCAAAATCGAAACACTTGCCGCAACACTTCAAGACAACGATATTGGCGACCGAGTTTTTCCTCATTTTATTGGTCAATATCTTCCGTCGGGTCTTGTTGGTCTTTTAGTGGCGGCGATTTTTGCGGCGGGCATGAGTACGATTTCCGGCAGTCTGAATGCCTCCGCAACATTAATTTTACGAGATTATTATCTTCGTTTTTTCAGACCGAACGCTTCGGATCGCGAGTCCATGCGGGTTCTTTATGCCGGAACAATTATTTGGGGATGTTTGGGAACTATTGCCGCTTTAATTTTGATACGATTAACAGACAGTGCTCTTGATATTTGGTGGACACTTGTTGGGATTTTTGGCGGCGGGATGCTTGGTCTTTTTCTGATTGGGATGTTAGTCGGGAAGGCGAGGAATTTTTCGGCAATTCTTGCTGTTTTTACGGGAACGGCTGCTATTTTCTGGTTTACGATTCCTGATTTGATTCGTTGGTTCAGGAAACACGATGCTTATGATATTGCGGAATCATTGGAATGGTTTGCGGAACAATTGGGCGGGGTTAGTTTGTATCATCCGTATATGATACCGGTTTTCGGAACACTTATTATGGTTTTTCTTGCAACAGTTATTTCCTTTTTTGAACGGGAAAAATCTGTTACCAATGATTTTTCAAAACAATAAATTGTCCAATTATTTTCTAGGTTGGAGGCTTGAATTTTGAAAATAAATAGATAATCGTAATAAAATAAGAGTTCATTTTTGTCCGCGGATTACGTAGATTTTCACAGATTTTTTTCTGTGTTATTTACGGACAAAAAAATCAATATGCAAAAATCTGTATAATCTGCGGACTTCTATCAGTAAATTTTATTTTTGTAAGAAAGGTAATCATCTTTAAGAAAGGAAATGATTATGACCAATCCGAATGACAAAACGGTTTATCTTGTTGCTAGCGGGGATTTTCGGCTTTCAGCCAATCAGGATTGCTGGGCGGAACAGGAAAAAATGGAAACCGCACTCACCAAAGCGGTTGAAAAACTCGGTTATCAAATCAAACGGGGACATGAATATGATCCTGTTGAAAAACACGGTTTCATTTCGTCACAAAAAATGGGACTTGATGTTTTTTCAAAACTGGATTCCAAACGTCCGATTATTGTTGCGGAATCGGTGTGGCAATATTCGAATCATGTTTTTTCGGGGTTGTACAATTACGAAGGACCGATTTTAACGGTTGCCAATTGGTCGGGAACGTGGCCGGGTTTGGTTGGGATGTTGAATCTCAACGGCTGTCTGACAAAATCAGGAAAAGAATTTTCAACTCTCTGGAGTGTTGATTTTACGGACGAATGGTTTATTAAACACCTGGAAGAATGGTTAAAAACCGGCAAAACCAAACATGAACAATCCCATGTCCGCCCATTTTCTGCAACAAAAATCTTGGAAGCGGACCGGAATCTTGGTCAGAAACTTGCGAGGCAATTACGTTCCGAAAAGGCGGTTATGGGAATTTGTGATGAGGGATGTATGGGGATGTACAATGCGATTATTCCTGATGAATTACTTTTTCCTCTTGGTGTATTCAAGGAACGTCTTAGTCAGTCGGCATTTTATTACGACACAACACAGGTTTCTGATACGGAAGCCCGTGAAGTTTATGATTGGCTTATTAAAAGCGGAATAACGTTCCATTTTGGTCAAGACGATAAAAAAGACCTAACTCCGCAGCAAGTTCTTATTCAGTGCAAGATGTATATTGCTGCGGTTCGGATGGCGGATCGGTTTGGTTGTTCTATGTTTGGGATTCAATACCAACTTGGTTTGAAAGATTTACTTCCGGCAAGTGATCTTGTTGAAGGAATGATGAATAATACGGATCGTCCTCCGGTTAGAAGTTCTGATGGTCAACGTATTCTTTTTGAAGGCAAACCGGTGTTACATTTTAATGAGGTTGACGAGGGTGCCGGGTTGGACGGATTTTTGGATCATTATGTTGGTGCTGCGTTGAACCAACCGCTTGAAACAACTCTTCATGATGTTCGTTGGGGCGACTGGGATCATTCTGGTACGATAAAAGATTTTGTTTGGGTTTTCCAGATTAGTGGGGCGGCACCGCCGGCTCATTTCAAAGGCGGTTGGAAGGGTTCGGAGAGTTTTCGTCAAACACCAACTTTTTTTCCATTTGGCGGAGGAACTTTAGCCGGAATTGGTAAACCCGGTGAAATTGTGTGGTCACGAACTTTTGTGGAAAACGGTCAACTGGGAATTGATCTTGGTCGGGGACGTGTTGTTGATTTACCGGCTGAAGAAGTAGAACGCCGCCGGAGATTATGTACTTACGAATGGCCCGCGGTTTTTGCGGTGCTCAATGGGATTTCGCGTAACAAGTTTATGGCACGGCATCGGGCAAACCATATTCAAATCGCTTACGCCGACAATGCCGACCTTGCCGATCAACGAGTTACCGTAAAAGCCGCAATGGCTGAAGCATTGGGATTCAAAGTATTCTTCTGCGGAAATTATGGAACATCAACCCGTAACAATTAAGAACAACTATTGTAACAGTTCACATAAAAATATGTCCGATAATTTCGGAATTGGTGTGCTTGTCCAGAAACCGTTCTAAGCCCGTCAAGCAGCCCTGTGAGGTAAAAAATCCGGGTAATTTTTACCAAGTAGTTTTGTCAGTACGCACAATGATTTAAAATAGATACAAATTATTGACACGATAATTTGTATCTATTTCTTATGGCACTTTCTAAAAATTGTCCCCAATTTCCATTATTGTACAGGTAATTTTAAGTCGTTTCAAATCTTGTGAACAAGAACACCGACTATTTTTATTTGTCGCAAAAACTATCGAAAAAAGTTCCTCATTTTCTTTTGGAACATTCTAAAAACTCTAATGAATAAGGTATTGTTTCATAAAAATAATAAACTATAATCTACACAAAGTCCAACCAATTTTAAAGACCGATTTTTTGGAAAGGGCAGATTTGATATAATATCTTTTTATTGTTGTTTGTTCTGTTTTCAAATCCATCAACTTTTTTAAGGGCATCGAAAACCGATGCGTTCAATATTATGACTCAACCATCAACCTGGACAAAAACAATTGTCGCTTCATTGACTAGTTACATTGACGCCGGCTCCATAGTAGCAGGAGCTGCTGGTCTCACGCTTTGGGAATCGTATCTCAAAATGGAGGATCCCATACTGCTCCCTTTTAACATCATAATTCCATATATTGGAACTCATGGCTTGGATTTTTGTACCATTAACACCATCAATAAAGTTGGTCTTCTCCTTGCTTGTAGTTCCAATGCTTTGTCTGCCGCCGTTGGAGCGTTAATCGGCGGACGAATCTGCGATTTGTACGGACGTAAAGTCGTTTACACTTATGACTTACTGTTCTACATTCTCGGTATGTTGTTCATCGTTTTCGGCGTGAATTATCCGATGTTGCTCATTGGTTATATTATTGTCGGTCTTGCGGTTGGAGCGGATGTTGCCGCTTCGTGGACACTGATTGCCGAAAACGCCCCCGCCGAAAATCGGGCAAGGCACTGCGGTACCGCACAACTCATGTGGGCATTGGGTCCCGCTGTTGTCTTATTGCTTTCCGCTATTGTCAACTGGTTAGATCTGGGATTATTCGGGAACCGGTTGGTCTTCGGACATCTCGTTGTCATTGCGTTCATTACTTGGCTCATGCGGCTGCAGATGCCGGAATCAGAAGAATGGATCAGCAATAAACAAAAAGAAAAAGAATTGATCGCTTCCGGCGTTTGGCAAAAAACCAGTTATTGGGATTTGTTTACTAATCCCGCCAACCTACGCGGTATTCTGTTACTGATCGGCGTGTATATGATCTGGAATCTTGCCGCAGGAACAGGCGGAATTTTCTTGCCGTATATCTATGAAAAAGCCGGCGGCGTATCAACAACCGTATCACAAGCATTGGCCGCTCTGTTATTTGTAACATCATGTTTTGCAACATTATTTATCTTCATGACACTTGCCGATAAATACAGCCGCCGTATAATTTACTGTGTGATGGCGTGTTTGTACATTATTGCGTGGAGTTTATTGATGTTACCGAAAGCCTATCTTGGTTTGACGATTTTTACGATCAGTTCTATTCTTATGGGAATCAATAATGGTTCTGGGCAACAAGCGTTTTATCAGATGTGGGGAGCCGAAATGTTTCCGGCGCGTTATCGTGCGGCAGCACAAGGTTTTTCGTTTTTCACTGCCCGTTTTGCTTTGAGCATTTGGAGTTATTTGGTGGCAATTATTGTCGGCAGCGACGCCAGCGGAATGCCAATCGCTGCGGCAATTCTCGTTACTTTCGCAACTATCAGTATGTTGATCGGAACGATTTTTTGTCCCAATACCGCCGGAAAAACATTGGAACAAATCGAAGAAGAACGCTACGGTTCTTAACTGTAACTATTGACATTTATTCTGTACCAATTCTTGACCGCAAAAATATCACCAAGAGTAATTGTCTATTTTCGTCCGCAGATTACGCAGATTTACGCAGATTTTAGTCCGCCGATTTTCACAGATATTTGATATTCTCAGATTTTCAAGGATTATTTTTTGAGAGTACGAAATAACGAAACAAAGGAAGAATAGACAAAAAATACGAAAAATAGAGAACATTATTTTCAAAAAACTTTTTAAAATAATCTGCGAAAATCTGCGTCATCTGCGGACGATTTAAATTATTCGATAACCTCTATTACGATTCAAGTTTCAACACCTTTCGAATCGGTACGAAATTAAAATCGTTGAGCAGACGTTTTAGCCGTGATTCTGTTCGATGCAGGTTCAGGTAATGACGGAAACGGCTTTTCAATGAGGTTTTGGGAATACGCGGTTGTTGCGGGTCAACCTCCCACGGATGAATGTAAAATACAAACGGTTTGCCCGAAGTATTGATCAAACGAAGCCATCGAGATGTTACAAAATAAGGAAAGAACCGGAAATAACCGCCGCCGCCAGTCGGTAAATTTTGACCAAACCGCCGAATAACCGCCGGCGGAAATTCCCGAATCATTCCCGATTCCGTTGTTATATCGTGAATCTCAAGCGGCGCATCCGCATTGCCGTGTAAATCATGATGAATCGGAAAAACACTGCTGTCGTAACAATATCCCTCTTCCGCCAAAATACGATGCGCCCAAGGTGTTCGCTTAACAATAGAAAAACTCGGAGCACGATAACCAATAACCGATTGACCGGATTGTTCCTGTAATAATAACCGTGTTCGACGGACATCGTTCCGAAATTCCGTTTCCGTCATCTTGTACACTAATTGATGCATAAAACCATGTGATGCGATTTCATGCCCCCGATCAGCAATTTCTCGAACCAAATACGGAAACCGCTCCGCTATCCAACCAAGTACAAAAAATGTCCCACTCACCGGATTTGAACCGGAATCAAGAATATCAAGTATTTTTCGCGTATTGGTAACAACCCGCGATTCCCATGAATCCCAATCATTCGGCGAAATTATGCCGGCAAATGCACCCACTTGATAATAATCTTCCACATCAACAGAAAATGCGTTTAACATGATTTTTGTAAAATATTATTCTATGTAAAAAATAAATTTGTCTTGAAAGGACGGCATAGGAGTTAATCGTAAATAGTGTTACAAGCGGAATTTTTATCACAATGGTTATAAATCCGCTTGCGCCACTATTAACTATTAACTAATTTTGTTTTTGTTCAAAAAATTCGCGATGCCGGGGCCATGCCGGATAACAAAATGAAAGGAATGTCAACAACAATACCGCCATTCCCAAAAAACCGGGCGGAAATAAATTACAAAGCAATAAACCCGCCGCAAATCCCCAAAAATGCGGAAATTGAAAAAATAAGTCCCAAAGATGAAAACGTATCGATAAAATTAAAATAAAAACCGGAACCGCCAACCCAAGTAATATATGATTCAATAAATTGTTACGCAAAAAGAACGGCAAATGATATCCTTGGGGATTTGAAGTCAAACAAATTTCATTGAGCGGCTCTTCGTTCACCCCGAAAAAATAAGAAACATCAGTTATCATATTGCTGCGGTACGGAAACAATGAATCTGAAAAAAATAATTGAGGTTGTTGACGATTACCGTCAGGAACTCCAGACAAAAATTTTGCTGAAACCTCACTTTGATAACGTTGCATCAATGCCTCAATTGACATTGGAATATTTTTTGATTCCAAAATTGTTCCAATAAAACCGGAAACCGGCGTATTCGATGCCGGAATTATCGGATCAAGAATAATTTCATGATGACCGGATTGGAGTGTTGCCGGAAAATTTTTAGTCTGATATTCCATTGTGTTGACAGCGGCAAACCATTCATCCTGCCAATAACGAAACCAACGTTTTACTTCTTCAGACCGCGCCGGAGGCGGAGTAGAAACAGAACTTAAAATAAGAAGAAGGTTGTTTAAACGGATTAGATTAAGTTTGAGCAATGTTTGTATTGCCTTGTTTCCCGATACAGGAATATGACCGGACAAAATATGATCGGTATCCAATCCTTTATGGTTACGGCGTATCAAAATATCAAACGGCGAAAAAAAACCGTTACTCGGCATCTCCAATGAAATCGTCCAAAGTGTTTGTTGTACAAAAACTCCTTCAAGTATCGGAAAACGCAATGAGATTGTTTGTTTTTCCTTGTTCAATTGAGATAACGTCAATGGTTGTGCTGAAGTTTTGTTGCCGGTTAGCTGTCCTCGAAAAAGAATCTTAATACGTTGCGGATAATCACTTGACCAGAGTTCTATTTTCCACCGATCTTCCGACAACTTTATTCCTTTGGACACAATACCGGCACAAGTTACACGAATTAATTCATAATCTGACGGCATTCTCAGGAGAAAACTGTCTTGTCCCCGACTTTTCAGATCAACTGTTGCGCAACCCAATAAAATACCGTTGTTCTGAATAAAAATATTTATGTCGTAAAAATTCACAACCGACGGCGAATTTTTCCGTGTTATTGTTGCGGTAAAATCTTCTATTCCATTTCCGGTTGTCTGAAGAAATAAATGGGAATTGGTATCCAATACGGGTTCGCGAACAACAATTGTTCGAACCGCACTGCCCGGAGAAGTGATTCC
The DNA here is from genome assembly GCA_031279215.1 of Planctomycetaceae bacterium. Taxonomy (GTDB): domain Bacteria; phylum Planctomycetota; class Planctomycetia; order Pirellulales; family Thermoguttaceae; genus WRKP01. The sequence goes on along the minus strand of JAITIZ010000092.1, from coordinate 7,215 downwards.
TTCCGGCACCGTAAGAACCGTACCGGGAAACGATATTTTATTTTCTTCCGGCGGGAGTTTTGCGGTTTTTTCTTCCAACTGTTTTTGGGCGGCGTCATCAACTGTTTCAAGACGGTTTAGGTTCCACGGAATGATTTCGCCGTCCGCATAACGCGGAACAATAACATAATTTTTAGTTTCAATTTTTTCTGTTTTATCGAGTTCTGGAATTAGTTTCGGGACGGAAATAGAAATTCCTGCAGCGTTTAATGTTGTTTTGATTTGAAAATGTTGTTGACCGGAAAACGGGATTTTTTGTGACAACACCAAACAGGTATGACCGTCGTTTTGTTCCAGAGTAAACGGAACCGCCGGCTCCACCGAAATTGTTGAACCGCATTGCTCATCCCAACGAAATCGAATTGTATCCAGTTCTCCGCCGGAAATATTCCAGAAAACATCAAACGTAATATTCCAGATATCAGTAACACTTCGTGAAATGGTTGTAATTTGTTCTCCTTGAATAACCGGTTTGTTCGGAACAAGCGAAAACAGAGGTGTTTGAAATTTCCAAGCGTTTGATAATAACGGTTCCGTTTGATTATTTTCGGAAATAGACGGCGAAATTTTCCCTCTCCACGAATACAACGGAAGCGAATCTTGAAAAGGTTTCGGCGCAACAGGTGCTATTTCCGATGCCGTCCAATAACTTCCTGCCGCCTGAATTTCCGCAACAACAGCCGAAGTCCGAAAAATGTTCAATAATTTTTCTTCCGTCCGAACCTCGTCAAAAAGAATTAAAGGAACCGGTTTTGAGGTTCGTTCATGCGTACTTATTTGTGTTGCGAAATTTCCTTGAATTGTTATCGAATAATTTCCCGAAACAGCCCGTTTGAAAAAAATAATATGTTGTAACCGTTTTTCATAAGTTATTTTTGTTTCAGAATTTGTTTCAGCAGTTGTTTCCTCAACACGAATATCGACAGGATTTTGCCGTGCGTCACGGACTTCGACCGATTCAATCCGAAACGATTCGGGAATAGAAAAACGTTGCAAAAAAACTTCTCGGACAGAAGAAAATTCACCGCGGCAGAATAGACCGGAATCACCGTCATCAAAACGAACCGATTGATTCCATTTGACAGCCGGAATTTGATTTTTTGTTCGAATCGCCAGTAACCAAGAGGGTTCCGTTTTCGTCAAATCATATTCGGCTAATGGTTGTTCTTCGTTACCGGAACTGGGAAAATTCGTTTCAAAACCGGTTCCCAAACCGAGATGCGGATAATCGAGTTCCATCACCGGATCCGCAAAAACAGCAAGCATTGATTTGGTAATTCGTGATTGTAACGCGCGGAATTGCGGCAGCCGGACTTTGCCAATCCCGTTAAAATCACGAAGCACAAAACCGGCACTCACTGTTAAAATTCCTGAAACCGGTGTTTTGAAACTTAATCGGGTAATCTCATTTTGTAACGAAGTTCCGTTGTCCTGACTTGCCGAATCAAGATAGGTTTCCAATTGGTCAATTGGGTATTCCTCACAATGGAACGGACCGGAACGATGCCAACACGGATCCGTTTGAAAATGAAGCGAAGGAACACGACCGCCTTCAATTCGGAAACGAAAATAAGTTCTAATTTCAACTTGGGTTGGTTTGGCCCAGAGCCGGAAAAATTGTTCGACTTCGGAGGTTGTCGAGGTGCCGCGATTTAATTCGTTGTTCCACGAAAAAACAAGTTGATCCGAAGAACCAATTTCCGCAACTAAATTCGGAGACAATAACGAATTGGGCGTAACAGCCCCCAAACATTCCGAAACGTTAATCACCGGAGCATCTTGCGGTGTTTTCAGACGGAGAACCGTATTCGGAACTTTGGGAATATTTAAAGCAATTCGTCGGGTTTTATCATGTTCTTCCAACTTGGGGGCAAGAGAAAGTTCTAACCGATGTTTACCTTTTTTTTCGTTTTCGATATTAAAGACCAAAAAATTGTTTTCTTTATTTGCTGTTGTTCGCCGGATGACCTGAATTGGTTTAGAATCCCAAAAAACACGGTCTTGGAAAAGCGGCAGTAACGGAAAAACAATCGCAACATTTTCCGAATCCAAATTGATTTCAAAAATTGCTTTGAAATCATCTGCCAATTCAATATCTTGTGTAAGCGGATTACGGACAAGCGAACCTTGATATTCTGCCCGTTCAATATTCCATTGGTGATGCGGTTCAGGTCCGGTAATTCTGGCATTCCGTGACAATAATTGCAAAAACTCCATCGGAATATAAACCGTGTTACCGACTATTTTCTGAAACGAATCAGTCGGAAAAAAAACACGATAAGGTTCTTGCCGTTCGGATTTGGGGGGAATAGGTATTGCCGGTAATTCCGGTAACACGGCAGGTTCCGGTAACACGGTTGACTCCGGCAGCGCAACCGGTTCCTCCGCAATTATAAAATAAGGCATCAACAATAAAACAGCAAACCAACCGCCTAAAAGAATTGCCCTAATAAATATATTTTGTACCATCATTTTTTTATTTTATTTTTTAAACACGGAATGTACGGAAAAGGAAAAGTAGAGACCCAATACATTGCGTCTCTACAAATAATATTAAAAATATTCTACTGAAAAAACGAAATGTTGCAATAATTATCGTCGTCCGCCTTCGTATTCGTCAAGAAACGCATCGAGCCAACAGTGCATCAAATCACCATGACAAACTTCTGCTGTTCCGTAAGTCTCTGCCGGAACATAAAAATTAAGATCACCAAGTTTTCTGCTTTTGTTATCTGGTTTCATGGCGGAAAGAGTTACAATATAACCGTTTTTTTTCCGGCATGTTTCAATTGCTTTGACAATATTCGGAGAATTACCGCTGCTGCTTGTTGTAATCAGCATATCGTTTGCGGTGAAATGCCGGTCTAATTTGAAACTGAATAAGTCGTTTGAAGAGACATCGTTACAAATAGCGGTTAAATAAGAGGTTTCGCTACAGGAACCGGTTTTAAATCGTCCTGCTTTCATTGCGTCCAATGCCATGTGTTCGGAGATTGTTGCGCTTGCTCCGTTACCGATGAACCATAAAATTCCGTTTTTATCATCGCGAGTTATTTTGGATTGGCGAACCCATTCCGCAATACCGGCATCCTGATCAATCTCGTAACCATCGTAAAGAGTTACAATTGTTTTATTGAGTTTTTCCGCTACGTAATTAGTGTAATCCTGAAAATAGTTCTTTTTCATGGGTGTCGGGGTATTGAGTTGAATTAAGTCAAACTAATGGAATTGATAACTAATGGAATTGATAAATTGATAAAATTGCCGCAACAATTCAGCAATGTTTTTTTGATGATAACCGGTAATTCTAAAGTAAATTGGACGATTCATTGGAACAGAACTCGTTATCGTTATTAGATTTAAAGTAACCATTCAGTAGTTGCCTACCCCGAAGAAGTAACCGGCAATAACGTAGAGCAACACCCTACGTAAACTTTGATTCTAAAACATAGCAAAAAATTCCGGCTCATTCAAGACCCCCAAGAAATTGGGGGCATTATTCATCAGGCAATCTTTTTCCACAAACAAGGTCAAGTCGGCGAGTAGGCCGGCACAACATTGGGTGAAAACCCTTTGGCGAAACATTGCCTGCCTGATGTATGGTTACTTTTTGCGTGAAGGGTTATTTTTTTTCCTGCATTATGGTTGATTTATTGTCGAAATCATAGTATACTAATGATTCAATACTATACTGTATCCTGTAATAATCTGATCTTTTAATAGGAACGCGGGCGTCTCGCCCACAATAATGGTAATTCCGTGCAAGCGAGACGCCTGCGTTCCTAAAATGACCAATTTATGACAGGATAAAGTATATTACTAGTTTTTTAGTTCTATTATTCAAAGGAGATTTTTATGTGTATTCGAAAAGATTCATGCCGTAACTTTTTCAATTTCAAAACAGTTTTATTCGTTGCCGTATTCTACGGAATTTTTGGTGTTTTCTTGTTGTTTTCTGATGTTGTGTCGGCGCAGACTTTGCCGCCTTCGGCAGAATTGGACAAATATTTGCAACAAAAAGATGATTCCTATCAATGGAAACTCGTTAAAAAAATTACGGATAAAACGGTGTTGCTTGAAATGACCTCGCAAACATGGCATGGTATTACGTGGCAACATCATGTTCTTGTGGCGATACCGGAAAAAATTAGTTACACTGATTTTGCGCTGCTTTATATTGGCGGCGGTACAACCGGTAAAGAACCTGATCAAATAAATATCACCATGGCACAAATACTCGCAGTCAAAACATCAATGCCAGTTGTTATTCTGTTTCAGGTTCCGAACCAACCGCTCGATCCCAATAATAAAGGTACAGGTTTTCGTGAAGACGCATTGATCGGAGAAACATTGCTGAAAGCACTCGAAACCCAAGACCCGACTTGGGTTTTGTTGTTACCAATGACCAAAAGTGTTCTCCGTGCCATGGATACTGCTCAACAATTTATCAAACAAGAATTTAAGTATGATATTGAACATTTTATTGTTGGCGGAGCGTCGAAACGAGGTTGGACAACATGGTTGGCAGGAGCTTCAAAAGACCCGCGAATTGCCGCACTCATTCCTATTGTGTACAATAACCTCAATTTGTTAAAACAACTTGAAGGACATATTGAAACATGGGGTGATTTCAGTCCGAAAATCCATGACTATACAGATCGGGGACTGTTCAAAAAAAATGAAATTCCTCCGCCGTATAAAATACAAATTTTGAACATGATGGATCCTTACACTTATCTTTCCCGTATTACAGTTCCAAAATTACTGATTCACGGTTCCAATGATCCGTATTGGCCCGTTAACGCAACAAAATATTACTGGGATACTATTCAGGGATACAAATATCTTTTAACTCTTCCCAATGAAGAACATGAAGTTGACAAGGGAAAAAGTTTTCTCAAACTCATTGATTCGGCGTCCGTATTTGCGCAACAAATTGCGTCAGCGGGAGAGTTGCCCCAATTGGATTGGACATTAACAGAAAAGGACTCAGAATATCGAATCTACATCGAAACGGAAATTCCTGAATCGAAAAAAATTCTTTGGACTGCCGTGTCCGATTCCAAAAATTTCCAATCCGCAAAATGGGAATCAACACCGGTACAAGACGAAGTAATCACTATAAAAAAACCGGCATCAGGACATATCGCGTTTTTTGTCGAGTTGGTATCCAAACAAAACGGACAGCCATTTTCTGTTACAACACAGGTCTGGCGGTTTTAGCAGAGAACTGTAGTGTTACAAACGGACAAAACCGCATCGACGTTGTTTGGTTTTAGTTACATTTGGATGAACGAATATGAAAAATTTTCGGGTGATTTCAGTATTTTGTGGGTTGTTGTTCAGGTGAATTATCCCGAGGTAGGTGATGTTTCGCTGAAACATTGCGGTAAATATGCTTTGAACAATGTGTTTAAGCGTGGGAAAAGAATTTCCCTGTGCGTCGCATCAATGGGAGAGTGGACATCATTCCGATTACGAACATTAATATTGTTGCCGGTTCTGGAACGATAGGAGCGACAACCGAGATGAAAGTTTGACTGATATTTTGTCCGCCTTCAGCAACATAGACCGTCAATTGATTATCTGTTACTTCGCCATACCCGATAGAGTCCCATGTGATCTTTCCGACAATAGCATCCAGCCATGAATTTATGTTACTGACGGCAAAGTTATAGAAATCAGTATCAATATACCCTTTCGAATGATCATTCGGATTACGATAGGTTGCGGCGTTTTGGATACCGAATTCTCCGCCGGCAATATTCCATGCTTCATCGGTTTCATGAATAATTTCCCAAACAACAAGTTGATACAAATAAGATTTTACGTCATCAATGATATCTCCGTTCGCATCATAAATGGTGGAATAAACATGGGAAAAGAGTGAGTTCAAAGCGTCTTTTTGTATTTGGGAGTACAACATCATACTTGGAGAATCTAAGGCAATCGCGTCATATTCCTGTCCGATCAACGGATTTTTAAATTCTGTTGTGATTGGCGTGAAGTAATCAACACAAAAAACACGAAAATTCTGATCCGTATCGTCATTGATAATTTTAATTGTTTCAGTATTATGCCAACCATTATTACTTGTATCGTGGATCATTTGAAAATAATGGGTATAATCGGAACGGCTGGAACTAGAATCACGGTAAAGTGTATCACTGTACCCATTGCCCACTAAACTCATTAACGCTACAACAAAACATGCTGTTACCCAAAAACAATTCTTGGTATTCATGGTAAAACTCCTTAATGTATGATAGGTGAAAAGGTAAAAAAAGAAACAAACCAACATTATTTTTCGTATGGTAAATAATAACATATTCCGTAGAAAATTTCAACTAAAAAATTTTTAAAATATTTTCTATTGTTCGTAGGGTGGTTGGTAAAATAGGTAGAATTTCAACAGAAATTATGATTTTAAGCGACAAACTCACTCTTTTAAAATCGGTTTTTTCCAAAACGTTGTTTATTCAGCAGAGCAACCAAAGGATAAATGTAGATCGATTTCGTCCATAAAAATTTAACTAATTTAACAACCAGCATGAGAATATAGGGGTTTTTTATCCATTTTTTTTGATTTTTTTCGATTTAAATGTAAACTGGTTATATGAATAGAAGTGATAAATGTTGATAAAGTAGATTTATGATCTTTGACAATTAGGTAATAGACAAGAACTATATCGATAATAGAGGCAATCTTTGTCCCGTTAAAATCGTTATAATGCGTAAAAATTCGGGCTAACCGAACATAACCTACATTATTGGACGTAACAGAATCAGTCAGATAACAGTTAAAGACAATACAGAACAAGAGTTATATTTCACCTTCGACGGTCATGGAAGTACCAGAGTCTTAACTGATCTTGCCGGCGCAATCCTTGAACTCTACGCCTTCGACGCTTATGGTAACGCCATTGGTTTCGACCCATCTGTTGCGTTAACTGAATTCTTGTACAGCGGCGAACAATTCGATTCTAAGATCGGACAACAGTATTTACGTGCAAGATATTATAATCCTGCAAACGGTCGATTCAACAGACTTGATCCGTTCTTTGGGAATCTGAATGATCCACAATCATTGCATAAATATTTGTACACCCATGCTGACCCTGTGAATGGTATTGATCCAAGTGGTAGTATGAATGTCATGGTATGCGTTGCTGCAAT
>JAITIZ010000684.1 GCA_031279215.1 Planctomycetaceae bacterium | reverse complement strand
TTGACATTTATTTCTGTTTTATACTGCGTTCATTAAAAGTTTTCATTTTTTATTTCTATACAATAATTTTATGATACTTCAAAAGTTGGACAATTAATATATTCATTTATTATTACTTATATCTTTTGGATATACAAATGCAAGTACAAGTGCAATAAAATATAAGGTAGGACAAAAGACATAAGCTATACAATGGAAGCCACAAGGCTCATATCCCGTGCTTGTATATAATAGAAATATTGTGACTGTCAGGATTAAAAGTACAAATCTTGTTGAAATTGGCAAAATAGATAAAACCCGATACTTGATAGTCGATGTACTATTCTTATTAATAATATCTCTTACGCAGATAGTATATCCACCAATAATAAATGTTAATGCTAGATTGATAAATATATAATTGACGATATGTTCAAAAACATTGGGTATATTCATTATTGATGCGGTTATCCAACAATGAATTGGCAAAAATACCATATTTAGAAGTAACATATTTCTTAGTAGAACACACACTATTTCTATTAATATTATAGGGATAAGATAAACAAGAAATATTACAGCAAACGGGAAATCATAAAAAGATATTTCGTAATAAATCAAATACACCACGCACAATACCAAAGCTAACCAGAATAATATTGTACATTTTTTCATATTGTCCTCCTATATTATAGGAAACTATTCAGTTACTACTTACTGCTAACCCATGGATCAGCTTTGTCCATATCCAATAGTAACAAAAATTCGTTGTCATATTGATTCCACCAATGACCATAACCACCAAATGCCCCCATATCGGATATCCCAATGTCAAAATACATAACATTGGGATTATGTCCTGTCATGGGAAAAGTAACTCGTACAATAGCGTGATCACTAAACCCTCTGTAAGACCAGTATCGTCTACTCCACATCCCCCCTATTGAATGATATGTCAATACAATATTATTTGTATCGTTGTTCAAAACAGAATAGTCTAAAGCTTCTGGACGGGCAGGCACTGTTAGTGGTTCTAAAACTATTGCACCATTAGCCAATTCTATCTTTTTCATATTAGATCCATCATACTGGGGATAATTTCTTAAGAAAGATTCCATCCAATCATGACATTTGTTATTACTAAGATATGGTGGAAATGGTGTATTGCGAATTTTTTCGAATAGGATAAGCAGCTCAGACTTAGTAACTTGATTGGCACCACACATGCCTAATACTTCCTTTTCGTCTAGTGATAGAGAATTTCCAGTACCTTCAATAGCATTTCCAGGAGCATGTGCAGTCCGTGGAAATGCAAATAGCACGATACCAATTATCGCTAGAATTGGGAAAATTGCAAGTTCCCCATTTGGGTCAATACCATTAGTTGGATCAGCATGAGTGTACAAATATTTGTGTAACGACCGTGGGTCATTCAGATTCCCAAAGAACGGATCAAGCCGATTAAACCTTCCTGTTGCCGGATTATAATATCGTTGCCGTAAATACTGTTGTCCGATTTTTGAATCGAATTGTTCGCCACTGTACAGGAATTCTGTCAATGCTGCGGCAGAATCGAAATCAAGAGCGTTACCATAAGCATCAAAGGAATATAATTGTAAAATAGCAGCAGTTATATCTAATAAAACTCTTGTACTTCCATGTCCGTCAAAGGTAAAGTAGTATTCCTGTTCCGTACCATTTTTAACTACAATTTGAGAAATACGTTGATGTCCGATGACATAAGTTGTAACGGTTTCTTCATTGGTAATAACATCTGTTTCTGTTTGTTTTAAAACTTGTGAATATCCTGTAATATTAAGTGGATCATTAAGATATTCTGTTTTTGTTTTTGATTTTAATTCATCGCTTTCCCAAACTTCGTGTTCCGCAAAAACACGGATTCCATCGGTTCCATATTGATATTTTGTTATTTCAGTACGATTTCCTGAAGTAATCGTAACTACAGACATTCTGCCTTGTACATCGTATTCAAAAGTTGTTTCTGAAATAAGAATACCATTTTCTGAAACTTTTTTTGATGTTTGTTGCGTCTGTTTGTAACCATAAATAGTTGTCTTATTATTTGTAATTTCATTTAATAAACGATCATTAACGTCATAATTATAAGTTGTTATTGTGCCATTAACAGTCTGTTTCAAACGATTACCAACAAGGTCATACAACCATTCACTTGTCTGGTCAAATTCATCATTGTAGTGATCAAATTTTTCATAAAGGAGTCGTCCGGCTTCATCATATTCCCAATCAATTTCATTTTCTTGTTCTCCGTATTCTGTCCAAAATTTTTCAAAAGCATAATCTTTTCGTCCAAGATTGTCAAGAGTATATGAAAATTCCGAAATACCTTCTCCGTTGTCAAAAATATCATTATTATTTTTATCATCAAAATTCGATAATTTTATCAACCGATTCATATTATCGTATTCATAAGTTGTCGTTACACTATTGGGTAATTTTGTTTTAGAAAGATTTCCGAAAACATCGTATTCATAGTATGTCGTTTTGTTGTCACTTGAAACTGACGCCAAACGCCCATATCGATCATACGTGTAATAAACCGGATTATCATTGTCGGTTTGAACTGTTGCCTGATTACCATACTTATCGTAAGTATAAGCAATTGTACCTTCCGGTGTTTCAATTAAAATCGTTTGACCTTGCAAATCATAAGTTGTTTTCGTAATACGTCCATTTTGACTTATTTCCGAAACACGACCAAACATGTCATAAGTGTATGTCCAAATTTCTACAATTCCATTTTGAGTAAATGTTTTCGTTTCAATATGATTATAAGAATCATATTTGTACGTTATTTCAACACATTCAAATGAAATTTGTCTGATAAGTTGTCCTTTAATATTGTACTCAAAATATTCTGTACTTTCATCAGGAAGTGTTCTTGTCAATTGGTTTCCATTCTCATCGTAGGTAAATTTTGTGACGTTTCCATTTGGGTCTTTGATTGTTAATTGATTACCTTGCGAATCATAAGAATATTCATAAACCGGTGATTGACCGTTCACTTCAGGTAATGTTACTTTAATCAATTGACCGATATAGTCATATTCAAAATATCGAGTTTGACCAAGTTGGTTCGTTTCGGAAATCTTTTGTCCCTTGTCATTATATTCGGCTTTAATTGTTGTTCCGTCAGGTTGAATTGTTTCAATAATATTGCCGAACATATCATATTTATATTCGGTTGTTCGGATGTCAGAACCGGCTTTGACAATAGATTTCCAAACCTGCCCTTTGGAATTATAAACTGTTTCAGTTACAAGTCCATTTGCTTGTTTTACAACGACTTGTCGATCCTGATTATCGTACTCATAAGTCGTGATGTTACCATAAGTGTCGGTGGAACTTTTGGTTCGTCCTTGGGAATCGTACTCGGTTGAAGTGGTGTAGAGAATTGAACCTTTTGAAACTACAGT
>JAITIZ010000659.1 GCA_031279215.1 Planctomycetaceae bacterium | reverse complement strand
TAATGTATAATTTTGTTTTTTATTCGATTGGAGTTGAACATCCTATTACACCGGTTGAGCCGTTACCGCCATTGCCGGTCATTCCGCGCGGGACACTGGTCGTGATCGAAGGACGTGCTCCCATTTGGCGGTACGCAATGGCACAACATTTATTGCATGGAAGTCCCGCTGCGGCAATTGCAGTGTATGACCCGCGATTAGGAGCGGTGATTGTTGCATCCCATTCGCCGGATTTTCATGAAGGTGATATTTTGAATGTTTCAGTACCAGATCAAAATCAAAACTTAACGGAACCCTAATCAAACAATGAAACATTATCTCGCTTACGATATTAAAGGGATTCAACAATTTATTTTCAGCGTTCCGAAGTTGAAATATGTTGTCGGCGCAAGTCTGTTGATTGCCGAATTCGATGATTGGGCATCAGGTTGGCATGATGAAGTCATTTTTACCGGCGGCGGTCGCGGGATTTTTCATTCTAAAGATGAAGGAAAAATTGATACAATAAAGTCCGCTCTTGTTAAAAAAGCACAAGAATACGGTCTTGATTTGCGATTAGGAACTGCTGATTCGTTTTCTGATGCCGTTCATTGTGCCGATGATCTTTACACTTTTGTTCCCAATTCGTTAGACGGTGAACCGGACGCTATATCGGGAATGCTGCCGACAACAGACGAAAACCGGAGTCATCCAATTCTCGAAAAACGTTGTGAAATAGCAGATACTTGGAAACAAGAGTCTCTTGACAATCGAATTTTCAATGAAATATGGAACGATTTACCCGAAGAAATTAAAGTACGAAATAGACGAAACGTCAAGTTTCTTTCGAATGTCGATTCCGCAGAAGAGGAAGGAAAATTAGGAAGCAACGCACTCGGTAACCGTAACCGCTGGGCGATTGTTTGCCTCGACGGTAACGATATGGGGTCGCAATTTCGTGCGTTTGAAAAAAAATACGAAGGTGATTCTGATGAGAAAAAAACCGATTGGTATAAAGAAATGAGCAAGCAACTTGACTGTTGTACGAAAAAAGCATTTTATGCGGCATTGGTTCAAATACTTAATTCTTGGTTTGATTGGTTAAAAAAATCGGAAAACAAGAAAAAATATGACGAGATTTTCAGAAAAAATTTACTTGTTTTGCCATTCCGTCCGCTTATTCTCGGCGGTGATGATGTTACGGCAATCGTTCATTCGTCTTATGCGTTAGATTTCGCAAAAATATTGATTGAAAAATTCAATGATTTAAGTAAACAGCATAAGGAATTATGGGTTGGAACAAACGGTGAATTGACAATCAGTGCGGGAATTGCTTACACAAATATTTCACTTCCGTTACATACTTCAATTCCTTATGCCGAAAGTTTGCTTGGCAGTGCCAAAGGAAACTTTCGCAAAGAGAAAAAAGATGGCGAGGCAACACCTGCTGCAATTGATTGGGAACATATCACGGAATCAATGCTTGACACGCCAGCAGCACGGCGTAATCGGGACTTGGTGTTTTACGATGAAGATATTAATACGAAAATAACTTTGACGGAACGCCCTTACAACATTGAACAACTTCAAAAAGTATTGGACTTGAAAGCAAAGTTACAAAATAAGCCGTTCAGTTTATTAGCGGAATGTCAAACAATATTGACGCTTCCTTGGGCAAAACGTGTGCAACGTTTGGCGGCAATAAAAAAGCACCAACCACAATTATTCAATATGCTTAAAGAAAAAAACTTTGATGAAAAAGATGAACAAGATGAAAACAAAGATTTAATTTGGACGGAAAAGACTATCGACAAACCAAACGAGAAATATCCGCATATCAAAATAAAACGTTCAACGAAATTCCTTGATGCGGTGAGTTTACTTGAGGAAGATCATCGCTTAACCCAAACCACAACCAAGAACAATTAACATGCAATACACTTACACACTAACATTAAAAAGCGACGCGGAACCCGGAACAGGAACCGGCGGAGAGATTATCAATGAGCGTGTTCCCCGTAATCATTACGGTAATCCAATCATTTCCGCAACACATCTCAAAGGTTTGATTCGCGAAGAATTGTTGAAACTTGAAAACTTGTTTTTTGACGAATTGAACAATCTTGCTGATAAATGTTGCGGTAAAGCAGATGACGAGGGTGAAGGCGATTGGACAACAGAATCGTGTTTTCATATTTCCGACGCTGTTTCTGATGAAGATGTTACAACCTCTTTCGTTTCACGCACGAGTATTGACGTTAAATTGGGAAAAGCCAAGACAACGTCGTTACGGACAACGGAACGAATTGCTGTCGGTCATATCTTCAAAGGAATATTGACGGTGAATGCGAAAGAAGGAAGTCGGCAAGACCTTGCAATTCGTTTGGCGATGTTGTCGATTGGAGCGGTCGGCGGAAACAGAACTCGCGGCGGCGGAAAGTGTGTCATTGAATTTCAGGAACAAAATCAAAACCCCGGCGATTTGTTCAAGCAACTTTTAGAATCAAAAAACGAGGAACAATTACAAAATAGAAATGTTGATTTTTCACAAATTGAAAATGTTTCACAAACAGAGACCGTTACATTACGTTTAATTTTCGAGGCGGATTCGCCGGTTTGTTGCCCAGAACATCCTGTTCCGAGTAATGTGATCAAAAGCGGTTTTGCAATTCCTGCTAGTGCAGTACAAGGTTTGATTCTTAATCGGTTAAATCAATTGAATGAAGATGCCGCAACGAAATTATTTAACGATGAAAATTTTCGTGCGTATCCGCTTCTTCCGTGTTCTGTTTCTAAACAGGATAAGAAAGAAAATTATCCTATTCCGTTACGCGTTTCGTTGACGCATAAAGTTGCCAAACTAGTCAGTGATGGCGATACATTGAACGATCAGACTGTTGCCGATGAAGCGATTGTTCCATATAAATGGGACGAAATTGAAGGAGCGAATCCGCTTAAAGCAGTAGGCGGCGTTTTGTTACAATTTACAGAAGCGCAAGAAGAAAAAGACTCCATTCAACTTTGGAAAACTAACTCAATTCCGCATATTCTATCAGCTCATGGTGTTTTGAATGATAAAAATATAATAGATGGACGTAATCTTTATCAATTGGATTCGATTGCTCCGATTGTTTGGGCGGGATTTGTCCGTTTGCCGAAATGGGCAGCAGATGTTGTCTTTGGAAGTTGTAACAACAATAGTATCCAAGAATCTTTCGTATCGTTCGGAAAAAAACGCAGTACACACGGTAACGGAAAACTTTTTGCATTTCATGTGGACGAAGACGATAAAATGCTTCCATATAACGGTTCAACGTATGGATGCAAGGATATGGTTTTGATTCTACAATCGCCGGTTCTTTTACCCGATAAACCACCATCTAATCAATCCGCCAATGAAGAATTCAAAGCGTTTGTCGAAAACATGTGGGGTATCAAACCGAAAGAATGTATGGGAACGGTCATCGGTATTCAATTCGGATGGAATCGTCACGGAAAAGGAACGTTGACCGGAAAAGGAAAACGTGTTCGTGCGTGCCGTTGTGTGATGCCCGGAAGTGTGATTATTTTCGATGCGAATATCGAAAATCTTGCTGATAAAATCAAATCCGGTCTTGGCGGCGGACGTGAACAAGGTTTTGGTGCGGTTGCTGTTCATCCGGGTAAAGCAACGAAAATGTTCAACGCAGGCAAGTCCGATCTCAAATCACTTAAATCCGATCATGATGAGAAAGAAATGGTTCAAGAGGTTTTGAATATTTGGAATAAACATCAAAACAATTTGCCTAGTCCAAGCCAATTGTCGGCAGTTCGTAACGAATTATTATTGAACGGCAAAGACAATGCGTTAAAATATCTGGAACAACAGATAAAACGTACAGAATTGATTTGGGCAACATGGGAACCATGTTTTAATGAAGTGAAAAATTTCATTGAAAGTAAAAAAGCCAACCCGAAACTTGCCGCAAACGGACTCAAACTCCTTATTGATTTAAAAATATCCCAAAAAATTAGAATGTGAGGAATCAAGATGCCAACAGAACAAAACATCAATCAATTTTTTTCTCAACGTATGCCGTATTCGGTTTATTGTTTGACGTTTACGCTCCAATTCAAAAACGGTCTGGCAGCGGGAGACGGCAATTTCGGAAACGAAATGTTGCTTGCCCGAAACGGCAAGGGTGAACTTGTTCTTCGCGGAACCAGTCTTGCCGGTGTTTTGCGGCACAGTTACGAAAAACAATACGGTGAAGATGATACGACATTATTTTTCGGAACATCAGCAGAGAACAATCACAATGATGTATCAGAAGAAATAGGGACGGAAAGTCCGCTTATTGTTTCCGATATTGTTCTCAACGTCAATAAAAACATGGAATACCGGCGGACTCATCATCTGCGGAATCGCCACACCGGAAGTGTCGTGGAGAACGGTTTGTATTCTATTGAGATTGCTCCTCCAGAAACAACTGCTCAAGTAACACTTTGGTTTAACGAAACGAAACAATGCAACGAATCCGCCAAAGTTTTTCTCCAAAGGCTTGCCGAATTGATTCGGAACGGTTTAATTTTCGGCGGTAACTCTAATCGCGGCGTTGGTCTCGCAACAGCAAATGAATTTGTTTACAAAAAATATTCTTTATCGGAAAAAGAACAATACGCCGAATATCTCAACGATTTCTACGCATGGCGGAAAGACGGAACAAATTCGGTTGCAAACAGTGAAAAACTGACACCGGAAAATGATTCCGATACGAATAATCTTACCATTAAATTTACGTTGCAAATTCCGCGCGGGCAAGATTTACTTATTGCTGAAGGCAATGAGATGTCGCCGCATAAGATCAAGGCTGCGGATGGTAACGAATATTATCTCCTGCCCGGTTCAACGTTACGCGGTTTGTTCCGAAGTTGGATTACGCGCCTTGCGGCAAGAGATGAGAAAGCAAGGAAAGAAGGTAAAACTGTTTCCGATTCCGTTGAACATTATGAAGAACAACAACGCAATATAAAAGGATCGGAAATTGGTTGGATGTTCAACGAAAAACTTGACGTATCCGAAATTGACAAAAAATATCCCGTCGAATCGCTTTTTGGTTCACTTCACCAATCGGGACGGATTCATTTTACCGATGCATTGTGTCCGGTTGATAAGGCAACACTCCAGCACCGTAAACATGTTGCGTTAGATGCAATTAGCGGCGGAGCCATTGAACATTTATTGTTCGATAACGATGTGTTGACCCAAGGTGCTTTTGATGTAACTATAATTGTCCGTGATGTCAAAAATTATGAAGCGGAATGGTTAGCGAAAACGCTTAAAGCGTTACATATAGGATTACTTCGTGTTGGTTCTAGCAAAGCGGCTGGGCGTTTGGAATTAGTTGATAAACCTCAATCCGTTGGAAGTTTTGCGGATATTTTTGATACGATTAAATTATGATTCAATGAAAATTTATGCTTACACACTTCCTGAAGTTCCCAAATACAACGGCTGGCTCAAAATCGGTCAGACAACCGG
>JAITIZ010000638.1 GCA_031279215.1 Planctomycetaceae bacterium | reverse complement strand
CAATGGTGAATTCAAAGTAACGGGCGGAAGTAGCGGTAATGCTCCCACTTGGAGTGTTTCGGGGGAATTTGATTTAGTAACAGTAACAATTAAAGTTGAAGAAAAACCGTGGGGACAAGGTTGGCTTGATCCAGAAGACAGCGGCGGAAATTGGTATGTTTTATGGAGTTGTGATGAACACCGATTTATTGTGGAAGTAGATAATGCAAGCCCTGATGAGATTCAAATTGTTACAATAAATAGTTTCGGAAATGCTGTTTATCAAAACGGAAAATGGATTCATAATATCACACAATGGACAGCTAATCCGATAAGTGTTACAGCAACTGTTACCATGGATACAGGTAAGACAATTACGTCAAGTCCAATTGGTGTGTCTAAACATAGTGTTAGTGTTGAATGGGAAGGTTCTGATCATTGCCAAAAAATTCCTTCAACAACATTTGGATTTCTTTATTTATCGAAATTAACATCGGGAAATGACAGATGGGTAGCCTATCAGGTTCCGACAGTATCCAATCCTTTTTATAATCAAGTGCGTGCTAAAATAACCATTTCACCAGAAATTCCGCAAGGACGTAAAGGTACTGTCCATTTTGAATGGTATGATCCGAATGATTTTGCCTCACAGCAAGGGGTAGGACCGAATCCGGGTGCTATTCGTGACAACACATCAAAAGGTACCCTTAGTTTTCTGAATGGTAAAACATTTACTTTTGACGATGCCCATCGTCAAGGAACCACAACACCTCATATTGGTAAGAAAGTTATTGAATTTCCCAATGATTGTTTTAGTGCTAATTTTGTTGTTACTATTCACCCGCGACAAGGTGTGGAACAACTATATGATTTCGATACTAATACTCATAAAAAGTTACAATATAATGGTCAACAATTACAAGGTCTTTCTACATCGGAAATGATTGTGTTATCATGGTGGGGATTTGAGGTACAAGAGACGGTCTATTGTGGTGTCGCCAATGGTTGGGTATTCGATAAACAACAATATACAATGCGAACACCATTACCGACAAATCCCGCAAACAATAGTGATTCAGACGCAAACAACAACAAAAGTCCAATTTCTCTTTTAGATTATGATTGTAATTTTTCAATGACCGTAGATTTTGATTATGTTGGAAACGACTATGTGAATGCCGAAAACCCCAAAAACCCGCATCGTTCCTTTCATCGAAATAGTGGTGTTAAAATATACAATTTGTATGAAATACAAATCTATGATACTGCTTCACTTTTGGCAGTATCTCCTTTAGAAACAATGACTAACGGTGTACCAAAAACAAATTGGCAAAGTCAGCAAATACCTTCCAATGGAATCAAAAAAACAGGAGATACTGCATTTGAATCAATTTCTGGTTGCGTAACGGGTATTCCTTATCTTGCCAATACATGGCATGGTAAAACTCAAAATGACCTGGCAGGGGGTGTTGGTCGGAAAAGTTTGAATTTTACGTTTACCCGCACTCTTAATAACGAGGAAAATATAGTTGCAAATATCGTTTCCTCAAATGAAAGTTTTCCCAATTTGATATATGGAACGGGAGGTCAATATAAAACAAAATTAAATAATGTTACAAATCGAAAACTTTATATCCAAAACCATTGGGGAAGTGGTGTTTCGTTTAAAACGATTACGATTAATGCTCAATAAACTTTACCTTATTAACCCTAGAGAGTTGATTATGTCCAAAATCAGTCAAATAATTTTGATACTATTTGTAACAATAATTATTATTACAAATCATACAGAAAAAGTGCTTTCACAAGAACATTCTAAAACGCCTCCATCGACGAATCCAGCGAAACCGATGGTCGAGCAGTTAAAACTGCCCAATTATGATACTGCGCTTGATTCTTTAGACTATCATGCGCCGTTAAAAAAAATTTATGCTATGGTTGAAGTACCTGATATTAACTGGCCTTGGAAAACAGATCCGATACGCCAAAGAAAACGTATTGAGGCGGTGAGAAAACTTTTACAAAATCGTGTCTTTGCCCGTGATATTGACAACATTGCCAAAGGTTCATATTTACCTCTCGATTCAATATCATGGCCATGGCAATATGATGAAACTAATACAGAGCAATTGATTACAACAGCTCATACGGTTAATGACGATCTTCTTGTAGAAACTCTACCCTTTATTCCAGAGATTCGAACATGTGGATTGTCTTTTACAAAAATTACAGACAAAGGATTAAAAGCACTTTTTTATTTACCTCTGTTAAAAAGGTTGTGGATAGAGACCGTCGAGCCAGAAACCCATCCTTTACCAATTACTGATAAAGGAATAGACCTGATTTCAAAGCATCCGTCACTCGAAGGTATTAGTATGAGAAATCTCAACATTACGGATAACGCTTTGAAATCTATTGCTGAAAATAGCACTAATATTAAACGAATTGATTTTGAAGGTGAAAACATTTCAGACAAAGGAATATTTTATTTAGGTAAAATGAAATCATTACGCTCTTTGTCATTGAGCCGCCGTGGTGGAATCCCGATTGATACGATTCGACCGCCTGCACCTATAACTTCACAAGTATTTGAATATTTGTCACAATGTTCTGATCTTGCCTATATTGGATTCAATTTTTATGATTTTTCCATTGAACCAGCTAAAACACTTCTTAAATCAATTCAACAATTCAAAAAATTGCGGATGATTAATTTTCGAAATACAAAATTACACCCATTGATCCTGAAATCTCTTTGTGATCTTAAAACAATACAGGATATCACAATGCTATTTGATAATTATTCAGTCATGTTAGAATTTGACGAAGAAAATCCGATTAGTTATGAAAAAGTGATGTACCGGTTAAAGCAGAATAATCAAGTTCCCGAATACTATTTAGAATTGGAAAAACCCTATTTTGATGAATTTTACAGTCGCAAGTGGACTTCAAGTGATGGTAGGTTTATGCATGAAGCATGTTTTATTAATTTAAAAGATAATCAGGTTATTCTCAAATTAAAAGGCGAAACCAAAGAAATAACCGTCCCGTTTGAAAAACTTTCAAAAGAAGATCAAAAATATGTA